>CALLQC010000100.1 GCA_938015255.1 uncultured Erythrobacter sp. | reverse complement strand
GCTGTTCGAGGATATCACCCGGCTGCCCGAATATTACCCGACGCGGGCCGAGACAGAGATCCTGACGGAGCGGGGCGCTGATTTCGCAGAACAGATCGGCACCGGCCGCGCTGTCGTCGAATTCGGATCGGGTTCTTCGGTAAAAACACCCTTGCTGCTTTCTGCGATTGAGCCGGCGGCGTATGTGCCGCTTGATATTTCCGGTGATTTTCTGCGCGCTGCAGCGGCAGAACTGGCGTCGAAGTTTCCTTGTCTGCCAGTCTATCCGGTGGAGGCCGATTTCATGCGGCTAGTCGAATTGCCGACTGAAATTGCCGACATGCCAAAGCTGGGGTTCTTTCCCGGATCGACAATCGGCAACATGGTCGCGCGAACGGCGGTCGAACTTTTGCGCAATATGCGAGAGACACTGTGCGTGGGTGCACAGCTGCTGATCGGAATGGATCTGATCAAGGACGAAGGCGTGCTCGTCGCCGCTTATGATGATGCCGCCGGTGTCACGGGCGAGTTCAATCTCAATCTGATCCGTCGCATCAACCGCGAGCTCGATGGGAATATCCCGATCGATGCGTTCTCGCATGAAGCGCGCTGGAACGATGAAAATGCGCGCGTCGAGATGCACCTCGTCGCAGGCCAACAGGTTCGCTTTTCTGTGAGCGGACAAACATTCGATATGGAGCCCGGTGAGACGATCCACACAGAGAACAGCCACAAGTTCAATCGCCGCACATCGAACATGCTGCTGCTGGCCGGTGGATGGGAACCGCAGGCACGCTGGCTGGACAGCGAAGGGCGCTTCTCGCTGATCCTTGCGGAGGCCCGGCCCAATCGATCTGCGCCATAGTTGCCATTGACGAAACCTCATCGGTGGCCGTGCGTTGAGCGATGATGGGAAACACACAAAGCGAAATTCTGGTCATCGGTGCAGGCATGGCGGGGCTCGCCTGCGCGATCAAGCTGGCGGCCGCTGGTCGCTCTGTCACCGTAATCGACAAAGGGCGCGGCCCCGGCGGCAGAATGGCCGCGCGCCGAACGGAGATCGGCGGAGAGACCGTTTCGTTCGATCACGGGGCGCAATATTTCACCGCACGCGATCCCGGTTTCCGGGCAGCAGTGCAGGCCTGGCAGTCAGCTGGCGCGGTTGCTCCATGGGCCGCCGCTGGTGATGAGGCCTTTGTCGGAGTGCCGGGCATGAACGGCCCTATCAAGGCTATGGCACAGGATCTGGACGTGCGATGGAATACGCGCGCGGAGCGGCTGGAGCGATCGGGGGACGGTTGGCTGATTGAGACAGATCAAGGGGCGATCCGCGCAAAGACAGTCCTTATCGCGATACCTGCCGAACAGAGCCATACGCTGCTGGCCGGCGTCCACTCCGAATATGCGGCAGCCGCGTCACAGGTCGTATCCGAGCCCTGCTGGGCGGTCATGGCGGGATTTGACGAACGATTGGCGATTGCCTCTGACACTGCGCGCGATCCGGATGGAGCTATCTCGTGGGCGGCGCGTAATTCGGCCAAGCCTGCGCGGGCGGGCGAAGAATGCTGGGTGCTCCACGCATCGCCGGCACGCTCGCGCGAAATTCTGGACAGACCGAAAGATGAAGCAGCGCAGCTATTGCTCAAGGACTTCTTCCGCCAATGTGGCATCGAACCGGCCGAGCCTCTGCACCTCGCCGCGCATCGTTGGCTCTATGCAATGCCTGCGGCATTGCAAGGCGACCATGCCCGCTTCGATCCGTCCGGCCGCATCGGCATCGCAGGCGATTACCTGCATTCGCCGCGTGTGGAAGGGGCGTGGATTTCGGGCACTATGCTGGCCGAGAGAGTGCTCGATCCCGCATAAAGGTTAGTGGACGCACCTTCGCATCCGCGCTTTGCTATCGCCCAGACACGCGATGGAGAGAGCGCATGGGTGAACTTTTTGATCTTACGGGCAAGACTGCGGTGGTAACTGGCGCGGGGCGCGGGATAGGTGAGGGGATCGCAACGCTGCTTGCCGAGGCTGGTGCCAATGTGGTCTGCGCCGCTCGCTCAGCCGATCAGATCGAACACACTGCGCGACTGATCAACAACGCTCCGAACCAGTCCCGCGCGATAACACAGCGCACCGATGTGTCTTCCAAAGACGATATGGACGCGCTCGCGGCGCGGGCGATGGAGGAATTCGGGAGGCTCGATATCTGGGTGAACAACGCTGGCGGATCACTCGTTTCCGCGCCGCTGGCGGAGCTTGATCCGGGTGAATGGGACAATACCCTTGCCGTCAATCTTTCCAGCATCTTCTACAGCGTGCAGGCCGCCGTTCCGCATATGGGGGAGGGCAGCGCTATGGTGAATATCTCTTCGCTTGCAGCGGTAGAGCCGTTCCCCGGAAGCGCGCATTACAGCGCCGCCAAGGCGGGTGTGAATATGCTGACTCGCACGCTTTCGATGGAACTTGGGCCAAAAACGCGCGTCAATTCTATCCTGCCCGGATTTGTGCCGACCGAAACGGTGAAGCAGGCGCTCAACATGTCCGATGAAGATTTTGGCCCGCTGCTCGAACAGCTGGCGCTGCCTGCAGGACGGCTTGGCACACCCCGGGATATCGGCGCGCTGGTGCTCTATCTCGTCTCCCCGGCGAGCGAGTGGGTAACTGGCCAGTGCATCCAGGCCAGCGGCAAGCCGTCTTCAGGCAGCTGATTTTTTCCGAAAATGATCCCGCGCTTTATCCATTTGGCGTAGATGCGGGAAAAGTATGGCTGGGGTGGCAGGGATCGAACCTGCGAATGCCGGTACCAAAAACCGGTGCCTTACCACTTGGCTACACCCCAGCAGGTGGCGCGGATATAGCGGCTTCGGCGCGGATGTGAAGGGGGTTCAGGCGATAGAATTGCGCCGTGTTGAAAGATCGCGTTCCGCCTCTGCCAATACCTTGCGGTTTATGCCGTAAAACAGCATCGCCGCGGCGGCTGGCACCAGAATGGCCGCGGGGATGATAGCAAAGGCGATCTGGATGCCCATCAGCGCGGATTCGGTTTGTTCTGCCTCACTTGCAAAGCCGGTCCATTGCAGAACGAAGCCGGGTATTGCCGAGCCAAAGGCTATGCCTGCTTTCACGCCGAAAACCGATGCGGCGATGACAAGCGCGGTCATCTGACGCCTGGCCTTCCAATCGATAAATTCCGCAATGTCGGTGAACATGGAAAAGGACAGGACCATCAGCATACCAAAGCCAATGCCGACCACATATTGAACGGTCGTTTGCGCCCAAACAGCATCCAGCGGCAGCACGTAAAACACCGCAATCATCACCGCTTTCAGCACACCAGCGCCAATAAGCATGTGCGATTTTTCAAACCATTTCTGCAGAATGCTTCCGATGATCACACCGCTGACCTGGCCAATCGCCAGCGCAGTAAGGAACAGCGCGGCGCGATCGAAAAACAGGAACACGGGCGCGCCGCCATCGCCCACCACATATTTGAAAAAGAACGGCGCCGTGCCTGCGCGCGCCGCGATTGAGGTGACGCCAAGGATCGCCGCCACCGCCACCGCGATCCATGGGCCGGTGTGAAACAGAACCGAAAGGTCGCCCGAAAGCGATCCGTTTTGTGCGACCGGCGGAATCCGCTCTTTGGTGGTCGCAAACGTCGTCAGCAGGCAAAACACCGAAACCACTGCGATGCAGGAGATGGTGAGCAGTATGCCAAGCCGTTCGTCTCCGCCGCCAAGCTCGCGAACCAATGTCGTGCCAAGCGCCCCGACAAGGATCCCGCCACTCGCCGAGAAGAACATCCGGAATGCTGTGACATTCGAGCGGACCCTGGATGAGGGCGAAATCACACCCAACAGGCCGCCATAGGGGACATTCACCGAAGTAAAGGCGAGCATGCACAGCGTGTAGGTGACATAGGCCCAGATAAGCAGAGCGGTATCACCCAGGCTTTCCGGCGCGCTGAAGATCAGGACCATGCTCACGCCCAGCGGCACGGATCCAATCAGCAGATACGGGCGATAGCGCCCCCACCGTGTCCGCGTGCGATCGGCAACGGCGCCCATCATCGGATCGGTCGCTGCATCGATCAATTTGGTGATCAGCAGCATCAGGCCAATCGTCGCCGGTGCTAGCCCGCCGAGATCGACGAAGAAATAGAGCAGGAAGAACCCGAAGAAATTGAGCATCAGGCCCGATGCGAGATCACCCACACCGTAACCCAGCTTTTCGCCCAGCGGCACCCTATCTTCCGTGGCTGTCGCCAAGCGTCACTCCTGTTCCCGCTGAAACGACAATGGGCCGGAAGCATGATAACTTCCAGCCCATTGTTTGAACCGCGAGGAAAAGCGTCAGAACGTGAAATCGAGGTTCTTGCCCTCAAAGTCTTTCGCCGAATGCCGCTCTGGCATTTGCTGGTCCTCATCGCCCCAGACTTTGTTGACGAGCCTGCCACGCTGCACGCCTGGTCGCTGTGCAATCTCGCGCGCCCAGCGCCCGACATTTGTGTATTCGTCTATTGAAAGGAACGTTTTCGCCTCATTGTAGATCGTGCCTGCAACGAAGGGGGCGAGCCATGGGAAGTTGGCGATATCCGCGATTGTGTAGTCATCTCCTGCGAGGAAGCGGGTTTCGCCCAGACGTTTGTCCGCCACGTCGAAAATGCGTTTAACCTCCATCGCATAACGGTTGATCGGATATTCGTATTTCTCCGGTGCGTAGGCGTAGAAATGGCCAAAACCGCCGCCGATAAACGGCCCGGTTCCGACCTGCCAGAACACCCAGCTGAGCACTTCGGCCCGCGCAGCCGGATCGGTGGGCAGAAATTCGCCGAACTTTTCCGCGAGATGGACCAGGATTGCGCCGCTTTCAAACACGCGGAACGGTGTGTCGCCGCTGCGATCTTCGAGCGCGGGGATCTTCGAGTTCGGATTGATGCCAACGAACCCGCTGGTAAACTGCTGTCCTTCGCCGATATTGACGGTGAAGGCATCGTACTCTGCTCCAGTATGCCCCTTTTCCAGCAGCTCTTCGAGCATGATTGTAACCTTCACGCCATTGGGTGTGGCGAGTGAATGCAGCTGAAGAGGATTGTCGCCAACGGGCAGCGCCTTTTCCTCGCGTGCGCCGGCGGTCGGGCGGTTGATGTTTGCGAACCTTCCGCCATTCTCGGCGTCATAGGTCCAGACTTCGGGCGGGGTGTAAGTGGGATCTGCCATGTGCATGCCTCCTTGATCGGTGTGTTCTGATCGTTGTTTCGCGAAGTGGGGCATTGCGGTTACGATCGCAAGGGCACGGCCCGCGCCGTTTTGCTTTGCCGGCTGAAACCGCAGCTTGTGCAAGGCTTGCCTTGCGTATCCCAAAAGGATACTTGAGCGGCGATGCATCTGGCAGGACACAAGATTCGCCTTTGGCGAGAAGCGCATTATCCCCCGCTTTCGGCGGAGGAATTTGGCGCGCTTTACGGCGATCCTCCATGGCCCAGCCGCACCGTTTATGGTTGGGAGGCCAAAGGCAAGGTTGCCCGGCCCAAGGTGCAAAAACGCCTCGCCGAACTTGGCATCTGCACGCCGTCAGAATGGCTTGAACCTGCACCGGACAAATCCCCGCAATCCCCCGCGAAAAAGGCACAGCCCATGAGCGATACGACGCACTCTTTCTTCGACATGCACGCGCATGGTTTTGTCAGGGTCGCAACAGCCACGCCCGCGCATCGCACTTCCGATGTGGCGTTCAACACAGCCGGCGTGATTGCCGAGGCCGAGAAAGCCGACGAGCAGAATGTCGATCTGGTGGTGTTTCCGGAGCTGTGCATCTCTTCTTACGCGATTGACGATCTGCTGTTGCAGAACGCTTTGCTCGACCGGGTCGAAAAAGCAGTTGCGCAGGTGATCGAGGCATCAGCCCGGCTAGGCCCCGTGCTCGTGATCGGCGCGCCGCTGCGCCGCAATTCAAAGCTCTACAATTGTGCGCTGGTGATCGCGCATGGAGAATTGCTGGGCGTGGTGCCGAAAAGTTATCTGCCCAATTATCGCGAATTTTATGAAAAACGCCATTTCACCCATGGCCGCAATTGTCAGGATCTTTGGATTGCGGCGGCTGGGCAGGAAGTGCCGTTTGGAACCGATCTGGTCTTTGGCGCTGCCAATCTGCCCGGCTTCACATTTGGCGTGGAAATCTGCGAAGATTTCTGGTCGCCAAATCCGCCGGGCACGCTCGCGGCGCTGGCGGGGGCACACATCCTTTGCAACCTCTCCGCCTCTCCGATTACGATAGGCCGCGCGGATGACCGCCACCTGCATTGCCGCAGCTCCAGCGCCCGTTCGATCTGCGCCTATGTGTATTCGGCCAGCGGTCACGGAGAAAGCACGACAGATCTTGCATGGGACGGGCAGGGCGTAATTTACGAGCTTGGCGATTTGATGGGAGAAAGCACCCGGTTCGATCTGGAGCCTGAGCTGTGTGTGGTCGATATCGACACCGATCGGATCGCTGCCGAGCGGCTGCGCAACCAGACATTCAGTGACGCGGCAGAGGCGCATGACCGGCCCGAAGACACGTTCCGCCGGGTGGTGTTCGAGCGCGATCGAGCGGCTGGGGATATGGGCCTGCAGCGCCCGATCCGCCGCTTCCCCTTTGTGCCCAACAACGCAAAGACGCTGGATGAGGATTGCTACGAGGCGTTCAACATACAGGTTGATGCACTGATGCGCCGGATCGAGGCGACCCAGCCGAAATCGCTGGTGATCGGCATTTCCGGTGGTCTCGATAGCACGCATGCGCTGATCGTGGCGGCGAAGGCGTGCGACCGGCTGGGTCTGCCGCGCAGCACCATTCGCGGCTACACCATGCCGGGGTTCGCCACCTCCGATGGCACGAAGTCCAACGCCTGGAAGCTGATGAAGGCGATGGAAATTACCGCTGAGGAGATCGACATCAAGCCCGCCGCCACGCGGATGCTGGAGGACATGAACCATCCGTTTTCCAAAGGGGAGGCGGTTTACGATGTCACTTTCGAGAATGTCCAGGCGGGGCTGAGGACCGATTATCTGTTCCGCCTGGCCGGTCAGCATGGCGGGTTTGTAATCGGCACGGGTGATCTGAGCGAGCTTGCGCTTGGTTGGTGCACCTACGGTGTTGGCGACCATATGAGCCATTACGGAGTGAATGCGGGCGTTCCCAAAACGCTGATCCAGTATCTGATCCGCTGGACGATTGAGACAGAACAGTTCGTCCCCGCGTGCTCGCAGGTGCTGGGCGCGGTGCTGGATACCGAGATTTCGCCGGAGCTGGTTCCTGCGGATGCGGATGGCACAATCCAGAGTACGGAACAGAAAATCGGGCCTTACGAGCTCAACGATTTCTTCCTCCACCACACGATCAGATGGGGGCAGCGGCCAAGCAAGATCGCATTTCTCGCCTATCATGCATGGAAGGATGCGAGCGCAGGCCAATGGCCGGTCGGTTTTCCCGATGAGCGCAAGAGCGAATATGATCTCGAAACGATCGCGAAATGGCTTGAAAACTTCATTCGCCGCTTTTTCGGATTTTCGCAGTTCAAGCGCAGCGCTTTGCCCAATGGGCCGAAGGTATCGTCCGGCGGCGCGCTCAGCCCGCGCGGTGACTGGCGCGCACCTTCGGATGGCTCGGCGCAGGTATGGCTCGATGAACTTTCCGCCGGTTTGCCCCAACGCCGGTGATCGCGCCCTTTCACGAAAATCCATGGCTGTTTACCGGTCGGTAATCCTGCCTATGGTAAACGCCCCGGCAAGATAACTAGAAAAATACGTGTTGGGGAAAATCAGTGTTAACACAGGTGTGGCTAGGGATAGCCTGCGCTTTGGTGGCGGGTATGCAGATTGGCTTCCTGTTTCTGGAAGCCGGTTTCGTCCGTTCAAAGAACAGCATCAATGTATCGATGAAAAACCTCGCCGATTTTGCGATTGCGGTTCTGTCTTTCCACGTGCTGGGCGCGGCGATAATGTTCGGTGCGGGCTATGGTGTCGCCGGATTTGATACCTCCCTGATCGCGTTTTCCGGATCTGGTGAGGTTACCCTTTTCCTGCTGTTTCAGGCGCTGTTCTGCGGGACAGCGGCCACTATCGTGTCCGGCGCGGTGGCAGAGAGGCTTAAATTCAACAGCTATCTGCTGCTGACCCTGCCGCTCACACTCTTGATATATCCGATGGTCGGTCACTGGGCGTGGGCCGGTGCCCTACCTGGTGGATCGGGACAGGGCTGGCTTGAGGCGCTGGGCTTCTTCGATTTTGCCGGCTCCAGCGTGGTGCACGTCACAGGCGGTGCGGCAGCGCTCGCCATATTGCTGGTCGTTGGACCGCGCCATGGCCGGTTCGACCAGTCAGAAGATCAGATGCGCGCCATTCATGGACACAGCCCGATACTGGCCGGTGGCGGCGCGCTAATTCTGCTGGTCGGCTGGCTGGGTTTCAATTCAGGCACTCTCGAGCCGGGCAGCGATGCCTTTGCCAAAGCGCTGTCCAACACACTTTATGCCGGCAGCGCTGGCTGTCTGGCGGCGGGCTTTTATGCGTTCACCCGCGAAGGGTTTTACCGTGCGGATCGCATGGTCAATGGTATGCTCGTGGGGCTTGTCGCCATCACTGCAAGCGCTCCGTACGCCTATTCTGCGGGGGCGCTGGGCGTAGGAGCATTCGCCGGGCTTGGATCGGTTGTTTTCGCGGACTGGATGGAGGGCAGACGCCGCGTTGACGATGCGGTCTATGCCGTGAGTGTCCACGGATTTGGCGGTGTTGTGGGCACACTGGCCGTTCCATTCGTGGTCCCGGCATACAGCCTTTCAAATCCGTTTCTATTGCAGCTCGGTGTTCAGGTGATGGGCGTTGTCGCGATTGCCACATTCACCTTCGTCACAATGGGATACGCAGCGCATCTGATGCACTCACGCGGAGCATTGCGTGTAAGTCTGGACGATGAACGCCGGGGCCTGAACCTTGCGGAACACAACGCCATGCTCGGCAGTGCGCAGCTCACCAAGACACTGGAGCAGATCAACTCCGGCGCATCCGATCTCAGCACACGCATCGATGTCGATCCGTTTGAAGAGGGCGGGGATATTGCCGAGGCGCTCAATGCGTTTCTTGACCGGGTTGAGGCGGCTGAACGGCTTGCCGCGGAGCAATTGCGGGAAGAACAGCGAGAGACCGCCACTCTTGCCCGCCGCGAACGAGAGCGCGCGGACGAAAGCGAGGCGATGCTGCAGCAGTTCCAGATGGAATTCGCGAGCCTGGTCGAACAGCTGAAGTCGCAGGCCCGCGAACTTTCCGATGGGTCCGAGGCCCTGTCACACCGCTCTGCACAGTCCGGTGAACTGGTCGATGAGGCCAGCCATCAGGCTGAAAGCACTGCCGCCATGGCCGATCAAATGGCGCAGGGGGCAAGCCTTCTGGCGCAGACGTTGGAGCTGGTGGGGCAGCGCGTGGAAAGCGCGCACCAGGCAGCGGAGAACGCCGATGCGGCCAGCGAAAAGGGCAGTGAAATTGCCGGGACGCTTGAATCTTCCACGCGGGAGATCGGCAAACTGATCGCGCTGATCGAGGCGATTTCCGACAAGACGAAAATGCTCGCCCTCAACGCGCGGATCGAGGCAGCGCGCGCTGGCGAAGCCGGCAAAGGTTTTGCCGTCGTTTCGACAGAAGTCGGCGATCTGGCCCGGCAAACCGAAGATGCCACCAGAGATATTGCCCGGATTGTCGGATCGCTAACCCAGCTTATTGGCAGCTCAATCGCTCAGTTCCGCGCCATTGACACATCAATGGAAACTGTGCGCGACATCGCGGCAGATGCAGCGCGCGCTGTGGCCGATCAGCGCGCGACCAGTGCCGAGCTTGAATCTCTGATCACCGGCGCGCGCGAGCGTGTTTTGGCAAGCGGCAGAGCCGTTGCGCGGGTTTCGGAAAACTTCGCCGAGGTTACGCCGACGATCGATCGGATCGGCGCAAGTTCGAACGAGCTTGAGACACTGGCGAAACGGATCGATTATGAGGTTGAAAGTCTTCGCAATCGATTTGCCGGGCTAGCGCCCGCCGAATAGCGCCCTGTTTTACAGCATAGCGGCGCCGTCCCAAGAGTGATTGGGGCAGCGCCGTGTGTGCCTAGGGCCGCAAATCAAGCAGCGATTGCATCGATGCGTTCATGCGCCGCTGCAATCTTGGCCTGGCCGTCAACGCTCATAATGCCGTCGGCGGCAAAAATCTCGACATCGCTGATGCCAAGGAAGCCCAGAAAGAATTTCAGCCAGCTCGTCGCGAAATCCATGTCAGATCCAACCGGCGTGCCGCCAGATGCCACTGTCAGATACACCTTTTTGCCCTCCAACAGGCCAACAGGGCCGCTTTCAGTGTATTTGAAGGTGGTGCCAGCGCGGGCGACAAGGTCTGCCCATGCCTTTACCGTGGCGGGCACGCCGAAATTGTAGATCGGTGACGAGATTACGATTGTGTCCGCCGCCTGAAGCTCCGCGATCAGTGTGTCCGATATAGCGGCAAGGTCAGCCTGCTCGCTAGTGCGCTCAGATGCGGGGGTCAGGTTCGCGTTGAAGCGTTCCTCGCTGACGAATGGCAGGTCATTGGCGGAAAGATCGCGCGCCGTCACGCTGGCGCCGGTCTGCCCCTTGAGCTTTGCGACAAGTTTGTCGCCAAGGGTGCGGCTGACGCTGTCAGTGTCGCGGATACTGGCCGAAATGTAGAGAATATGGGACATATGGATTGTTCCTTGTTTGGCTAATCGATGGGGCCAGCCTTGCGCCGCAAGATCTGGCCCCCAAAGTGTCATGCGGCGTCGACAAGCACCACTTCGCTGTCTTCAAGGGCGGTGATCGTCACCTGCTCCAGCTGTGTGATGGCAACTCCGTCACGGGCATTGGCTTCCACATCATCAACGCGGATCTTGCCTGTGGCAGGCACCAGATAAAGGTGACGCGAGGCATCGCCGATATCGTAGGTCACACTTTCGCCGGCCTTGATTGTCGCACCCAGCACACGGGCATTGGTGCGTATCTTGAGCGCGTCATTGTCATTCGCGATCCCGCTGGCCAGCGGGATGAATGAACCGGCGCGGTCGTCCTTTGGAAATTGCTTCGCACCCCAGCTTGGCTGACCGCCGCGCTCATCCGGAATAATCCAGATCTGGAACAGGGTCGTGTCTTCATCCTCGCGGTTGAATTCCGAATGACGCACACCTGTTCCTGCGCTCATGACCTGCACATCACCCGCTTTTGTGCGGCCTTCATTGCCCATGCTGTCTGTGTGGGTGATGGCCCCCGTGCGGACATAGGTGATGATCTCCATGTCCTCGTGCGGATGCGTGGGAAAGCCGGTGCCCGGTGCAATCGTATCGTCATTCCAGACCCGCAGATTGCCCCAATGGATCCGCGCAGGGTCGTGATAGCTAGCAAAAGAGAAGTGGTGACGCGCATCGAGCCAACCGTGATTGGCAGCGCCAAGCGAATTGAATGGACGAAGTTCGATCATGTGATGTCTCCTGTCTGAGCACCGGATGGCGCCCGGTTTTGCTCGTTGAAAGAGGAGATAGTCGCGTACTGGGTATTGGATAAGTGAGATAAAACTTGTCAAAATGTTCGGAATATCTGAACATATGCGAATGCGGTTAGGCGAACCCACTCTCGATCAGTTGCGCATATTCCTCGGCGTGGTCGAGCACGGCAGCTTTGGCGCCGCAGCGCGGGAAAGCGGGCGGGCGGTCTCTGCTATCAGCTATGGCATCGCCCAGTTGGAAGCACAGCTGGCTGTGACCCTGTTCGAAAGGGAGGGATCGCGCAAACCCGTTTTGACCGAAGCCGGCGAGGGGTTGCTGGCAGAGGCGCGGGGCGTGGCAGACAGGGTCGATGCGCTGCTTGCGAAGACACAGTCGCTCCACGCAGGGCTGGAGAGCAAACTGGGTCTGGTGCTAGACGTGATGGTGCCCAGTGATGTGACCGCGCATGTGCTCGGCGAGTTTCGGCGGATGTTCCCCACGGTCGCGCTGACTTTGCATATCGAAGGGCTCGGTGCAGTGGCGGACTGCCTGATTGATGACCGCGCGCAGCTTGCCATTGGCGGACCGGTGATCGGTGACCAGCCCTCACTGGAGCGCCATGCGGTGGGCGAGATTGATCTGATTCCGGTCGCAGCGCCCGAACATCCGCTCGCAGCAGGCAGCATTGCACCGGGCGAAAGCCGCAATCATCTGCAATTGGTGCTCGCCGACCGTTCTAATCTGACCAAGGGCAGAGAGTTTTCTGTGCTCAGCCCGCTGACATGGCGGCTGGGCGATCTGGGTGCAAAACACGCTCTGCTGAAAGAGGGGCTGGGCTGGGGCAATATGCCGCGTCATCAGGTGGCTGACGATGTCGCGGCAGGCCGGCTGGTGGAGCTTGATCTGCCGGAGAAGCCGGGCGCGTCTTACCTGCTCAGCGCACTCTGGCGGCGCGACCAGCGATTGGGGCCAGCGGCAAATTGGCTTATCGATGCATTTAATGGCGGGCTTTGCGTTCAGACGACCGCTTGAATTTCGATCAGCGAGGCAGGAGCCTCAGCGCTTCTCACGTAGCCAAGCGAGCGCATCCGACCGGTTGTCAAAGATTTCCACGCTGCACCCCTGGCTGATCCGGGCATATTGCATGCGGACAATGGTCGACGTGATCAGAATGGCTGTCTTTTCGATTCCAACCTTTTCACCCGCACACAAAAGGCGCGTCATTTCTTCGCTGATGTCCTTGGTCTGCACCGCATAATCGGTCAGATCGCCAAATGCCCGAAAGGTCATCCTCTCTGAAAGAAATGGCCCGATAGCCTCACCGATTTCAGCTTGAAGCGCCTGCATCGCTGCAACATCAAACAGACCGCTGGTGGCAAAGTGCAATTCGCGCCGGCCATAGTCGATTGAAGCGGAAAATTTGGGCGCAAGGGTCGTCATGCGCTATGCCTCTGTTCACCAGCACGCAGCCACATTGCGGCTTCGCTTTGCGAATCGAAAAACTCGACTTTGATTCCCGCGCTCAACCGCTTGTATTGCAGTTTGACCAAACTCGACGCGCCGACAATCGCCACGCGCCGAAGGCCGAATTTCTGAGCATTGATCAAATGATCACGAATTGCATCGCCTGTTTCGCGGTCCTGCGCGACAAAATCAGTAAAGTCGCCCAAGACATAAATCGGCTTGCGTGCTTTCACGAGCGGCAGACATGCCTGATCGAGTTGATCCAGAAAATCTCGCATATCATCGTGAAGCCAGAAACCACCAATGGCAAAATGGCATTGGCAGTGCTCCTCGACGAGCGCGACTGAGCAGGATTTTGCTACCGTGACCATGCCCACTTTCTTAGCTGAAGACAGTAAATGGGTGGTTAGCAAGGTTTCATGTTGTCGTTACCGCCTGAGCCAGCGAAGCGCGTCTGTTTCGCTGTCGAAGAATTCGATCTCCATCACTTCCGAAACACGGCGAAACTGTTGTTTTACCAACACCGATTTGCAAATAACGGCCATCCGGTTTCCGCCAAAGCTGGTCGAGGCCATTTGTGTCTCTTCCATCATCGCTGCGATCGCGCGGGTTTGCACCGCGAAATCGCGCAGATCAGCCAGAGCGTTGAAACCCTGCCGATCATCTATGAAAGGCTGGATCGCCTCTATTGTGGCCTTTTGAAAAGCTTTCAAATGCGTTTCGTCAAACAGACCCTGGGCATGCCAATGCAGTTCGCGTCGCGCAGTATCCGCGCGGATTGAAAATCGGGCTTCAAGCGTTTCCATGACCCCTTGCGATTAGCCGATTTTCGTAAAACTATAATTAA
>CALLQC010000099.1 GCA_938015255.1 uncultured Erythrobacter sp. | reverse complement strand
CTCGCCTGCCAGAAGTCCTGCCAGCAGCACACTACCTCCTGATGAAACAGTCTCGGCAAAATCCTTTGCCAACTCGACAAGCGGGCCAGCCAGTATGTTGGCAATCAGCAGATCATACGGCCCGCGTGCCTGAAGCAGCTGGTGGTCCATTCCGTCCGCAATTACCATCGCCAGCTCGCCCGTACCTGCGCCAAGTACAAGTTCGTTGAGCGACGCATTCTCTTCCACAACCCCTGCGCAAACGTGGTCGATGTCCGACGCAGTTGCTTTTGCCTGTGGCCAGAGCGCAAGAGCTGCGAAACCGAGCAGGCCGGTGCCCGTGCCGATATCGGCAACATTTCGAAAATGCGCTCCGGTGGCCTTCATCGCGCCAAGCATTTCCAGGCACCCGGCGGTGGTCTCATGCTGACCGGTGCCAAAAGCCTGGCTCGCTGGAATGGCAAAATTGATCGCACCGCCCGCAGGCGGATAATCAGGTGTATGCACGTAGAACGGGCCGGCCTCGATCGGAGGTGTGCCTTGCTGACTGAGTGTGACCCAGTCCTCATCAGGCAGCCTTTCGACCTTAATTGCTGGTGCGTGGCCATCGAACAGGTTCGCAAGCGCTTGTTTCTGTTCAGCACCGGGTTTTGAAGGATACCAGCCTTCCAGCACCCAATCCTGCGGCCTATCCTCGTTCACCTCACGGCCCGAGATAACGAGATCGAAATCCCACTCCTCCAGCTCATCATGCGCCAGCAGGGCTGCCTGCACTTCTCTCTTCGGCGCAAAAGCGGTAAGTTTCCAGCTGGCGCTCATTCTGCTCCGCCCTCTTTCCTGATGCGCTCTTCGATATCCCGCGCCTTGCCGATGGCGTAATAGGCGCAGGAAGCTGGTTCGATCATCGTGTTTGTGCGCATCCGTTTTATCATCCGGCTGTGCGATGGGTGGGGGGTAAGCAGGATATCGCAATCGAGCCTGCCCAGACGTTCCAGTCCGTCAAAGTAGGCTTCAAGATAGGCGGGGTGATCTGTGAACCGGTAATCGTCGCGGCTAACCGGACTGAGGCTATCGGCGTAGACAATTGACCGGCAAACATCGTCCTCGCAGCTTTCCCATTGCCAGCTAAGAGCGCCGGGTGTGTGTCCCGGTGTCTCGATTGGGGTCAGCTTCGTTTCGCCGACTCTTATCGTCTCGCCAGCACTCAGGATTTTCGCCACCAGGACCGGCTGCAGTGGATCATGCATACCATATTGTGGGTCTTGGGGGTGAGACAGGCCGCTCGCCAGGACCGCACTCGACTTGACCGAAGCCACAACGCCAGCGCCGGTGTCCTCCACGATCAAGGCGTGACCGCCCACATGATCGAAATGTTCATGGCTATGAAGCAGGAAGACGATATCTTTAGGTTCAAAGCCCAGCTTGCGAATATTACCGAGCACGATCTTGGCGCCCGCTTCAGTCCCGCTATCGATCAGGACGTGGCCTCGCGGGTCAGCGATGAAAATCGCCGCAATTCCGCACGTTCCCACGTAGAAGGTGGTGCCGTGGATGCGAAAGGGTTCTGCGGGCTTGTCCCACTCATCCCATGGGTTGCAGGCTTTGACAAAGGGCAGAAACTCGGCGGGTGTCCTCTCCAGAAAAGCTGCGTCTTTCGATGCGCCGGGAAAGGGCTGCCAGCCGGAGCCATCGGCGATGGATTCGACACTCTCACGGCTATCCGGAATCGTCTTTTCAGTCGTGGCGCAAGCCAACACAGCGAATGTGAGGGAAAGGGCCAAGGTGGACTTACCGAACAAAGCTGGCTCCATTTGCGTCAATGACCGCTCCGGTCATGCTAGGCGGGGCATCAAGCGCACAGAACGCGATGATCCGTGCAATCTCTTCCGGCTCTGCTACCCGGCCAAGAGGAATGTCAGCCAGTAAGTCCGGTCCACCACGGCTTTCGAGATAATCACCGGCCATGCTGGTGTCGGTAAAGCCCGGCGTGATTGCGAAACTCAATATCCCTTCATTCGCATAAGCGCGCGCGATTGTTTTGTGCATCGCGATCATTCCGCCTTTGGCAGCAGCATAGTGCCAATGGGCAGGCGAATCGCCGCGATAGGCAGCTCGGCTGGCGACATGTACCAACCGCCCGCCATTTCCGGTCGATTGCCAATGGCGAACAGCAAAGCGGGATAATTGCGCTGCGGCAGTCAGGTTGATGCGCAGCGTATCCTCCCACCCGTCGAGCCATTCGATATCAGAGCTGTCCAGCGGATTGGCGTCGAACAGACCTGCATTGTTGACTACAGCCGCGATCTGTCCGCCCGACTGATCCAGTGCTCTTTCCCAGAGCAGATCGGCAGCGCCTGGCATGGAGAAATCGGCGGCAATGGTGTCTTCATCGATGGCGCGTGTGCTGTGCCCTATGACTTTGACGCCGCGTTTTGCGAGTGCGTCCCGCGCGCAAGCGCCGATGCCGCGGCTGGTTCCGGTAACAAGGATGTAACTCATGCAAGGCTGTATCCCGATTTTTGCAAGAAGAGTCGAGCGCTCGTGGCTTGCCTCACACGTCAGGTCAGCTAAGTGGGAGGTGTAACAGGGATTGAATGGGACTATCATGAACCAGAGACCGCTTTCACCGCATCTCCAGATATGGCGGTGGGGACCGCATATGCTGGTGTCCATCCTTCACCGGGCAACCGGCGATGGCATGGCCATTGTTGGCCTTGGTATTCTGGTCTGGTGGCTCGGCGCAATTGCAAGCGGGGCCGAAGCGTATGAAACCTTCGTCTCGGCCATGACGTCGCCTATCGGCTATGTCGTGATGGTCGGCCTATCATGGGCGTTTTTCACCCATTTGATGAGCGGATTGCGACATTTCGTGCTTGATATCGGTGCTGGTTACGAACTGGACACGAACCGGTTCTGGTCAATCGCGTCGCCTGTCATCGCGATAGTTCTCACCGTCGCCCTTTGGGCATTTGTGCTGTTGGGTTGAGGGGAAACACAATGGGAAACGGAACTTCAATCGGACGTGTGCGCGGGCTTGGACCTTCGCATCATGGCGCAAAACATTGGCTCGCGCATCGGTTTAGCGCGATAAGCAATCTTGTCCTGATGAGCTGGTTTGTCATCAGCCTGCTCATGCTTGGTGATTACAGCTATTCATCGGTCAGTTCGTGGCTGGCGCAGCCTATATCCGCTGTGGCCATGATCCTCTTGGTGACCAGCCTCTTCTCCCACGCGCGGATGGGTTTGCAGGTTCTTATCGAGGATTACGTCCACAACCCGGGCACAAAATTTGCAGCGCTATCAGCGCTTAACATCGCAGTTATCGGCGGCGGCGCATTCGCAGTGTTCAGCGTCGCAGCTCACGCATTCGGAGGTCAGGCCTGATGGCTACGGCAGCAAATGGCAGCGCAGGATTGACCGGCGCCTACAAGATAATCGATCACATGTATGACGTCGTGGTTGTCGGTGCGGGTGGCTCTGGCCTGCGCGCAACAATGGGTTCGGCCGAAGCCGGATTGAAGACGGCGAACATCTCAAAGGTTTTCCCGACCCGTTCGCATACCGTGGCGGCGCAAGGCGGTATTGCCGCGTCACTCGGCAACAACACGCCCGATCACTGGACCTGGCATATGTATGACACCGTCAAGGGGTCAGACTGGCTTGGGGATCAGGATGCGATCGAATATCTCGCTCGTGAGGCACCAGCTGCGGTTTACGAACTCGAACACGCAGGGGTCCCGTTCAGCCGCAACGAAGACGGTACGATCTACCAGCGACCGTTTGGCGGTCATATGCAGAATATGGGTGAGGGGCCTCCGGTTCAGCGCACCTGCGCCGCTGCCGACCGAACCGGGCACGCCATGCTGCATGCACTGTATCAGCAGAGCCTCAAGTACGACGCTGACTTCTTTATCGAATATTTTGCGCTCGATCTAATCATGGCCGATGTCGATGGCGTCAGAAAATGCGTCGGCGTAATGGCCATGTGTCTTGATGATGGCACAATCCACCGGTTCCGCGCGCAATCTGTGGTGCTCGCTACTGGCGGTTATGGTCGCTGCTATTTCACGGCAACCTCTGCGCACACCTGCACTGGCGATGGCGGCGGTATGGTCTTGCGCGCTGGCCTTCCGCTGCAGGACATGGAGTTTGTTCAATTCCATCCTACCGGCATTTACGGCGCGGGCGTGCTGATCACAGAGGGCGCGCGCGGTGAGGGTGGTTATCTCACCAACTCGGAAGGCGAGCGTTTTATGGAGCGCTATGCCCCGTCAGCGAAAGACCTCGCATCGCGCGATGTTGTCAGCCGTTCAATGGCCCTTGAGATGCGCGAGGGGCGCGGTCAGGGACCGGAAGGTGATCATATCCACCTTCATCTTGACCATATCGATCCAAAGGTTCTGGCTGAGCGCTTACCAGGTATCACGGAAAGCGGAAAGATTTTCGCCGGTGTCGATCTGACCCGCGAAGCGCTTCCCGTTACGCCAACCGTGCACTACAATATGGGCGGTATCCCTTGCAATTATCATGGTGAAGTCGTGACGATTGGTGCGGATGGCAATCCTGACACCGTGGTTCCGGGCCTCTATGCTGTTGGCGAGGCAGCCTGCGTATCTGTCCACGGGGCCAACCGGCTTGGTTCCAATTCGCTGATCGATCTCGTCGTGTTTGGCCGCGCCACCGGAATTCATCTGAGAGACAATTTGAAGGCGGGGGCTGCGCAGCCGGAACTGGCAACCGACAGTGCAGATTTCGCGCTTAGCCGCGTCGATCACTTCCGTTACGCAGAAGGCGGCTCACCCACAGCAGCCATCCGCGCGGACATGCAGAAAGCGATGCAGGCACATGCTGCCGTCTTCCGCGACACCAAGCTTATGGATGAGGGGGTCGAAAAGCTCGCCGCTCAGAATAAGCGGATGGAAGACATCCACGTCACCGACCAGTCGTTGATCTGGAACAGCGATCTTATCGAGACGCTGGAGCTTGACAACTTGATGGCGCAGGCGAACGTAACAATGGCATCGGCAGCCAACCGCAAGGAAAGTCGCGGCGCACACGCGCATGAGGACTTCCCGGATCGCAACGATAAAGACTGGATGAAGCACACTGCAGCCTGGTTCGAAGGCTGGGGCGGTAATGCCGGCGATATCAAGATCGATTATCGCCCTGTGCACGAATACACGCTGACCGATGATGCAACCTACATCGAGCCGAAAGCTCGGGTGTATTGATCACGCAATAAAAAAGAGGCGCTGCGGCGCCTCTTTTGATATTCTCTCATATAGAAACGAGAGTGGTTCTGATCTCTGGCAGCCGCGTCCAGACCGAGTAATTTGGCAGGCTACCTAGGTCAAACTGACCGCTTAAGACGCCTTCTTGAAGAAAGCGCTGTCCTTTGCAGGATCCGCCGGGGTGGGGCAATCGCTGCCTTTGCACCCAAACAGGCCCTGAGCCAGAATTACGTGCGGCTTCTCAGTGGGAGCCTCATGCGGGTTTGTATCCGTCAAACAGGTCATGGGAACTCCTTTCTTGTGTCGCGTAAACCTGAACCGGAGCGGGTCTGCTTCCGTGGCTTCGTAAATACATCGCTAACCATTAGCTGAATTGTAACAAACCGTCACGTGTGAAGATTGTCGTTTCAGTACAATTGTCCCAAACTGGCTCTTGACCGGGCGGAAGTGTTCACGGAGATGTGAGCAATGCGTTCGCGTGGTTTCACTTCGTTATGTATTGCTGCCGTTTGTGCCGCAGGTTTGATGGTTCCAGCGGCCTCGCAAGAATACCCCAATCAACCTCCTGAACACAGCGAGCCCTTTCCGAACCTCTCGATTGGCAAAACGCGCGCGGAAATACGGGAAGGGTTCGATCAGGCCCCGCACCTTCAGCGGGGAATCCCCGCAAAAGAGATGCTCGAACAGCAACGCCGTCTTGACCGGGCCTTATCCGGGCTGGAACGCCAACGACCGGGAGCGATCGATGCCTATGTGATTTCCATCGCTCTGGACAGCGATCCGGTTTTTGCACGCGAAGCGCGCGAGGCTGGTCGGGTTCTCGAAAACCGTTATGCGGCAGGTGGACGGGTTCTCACCTTGGCTGGCCCGGACGGCACGCGAGATGACCTGCCAAAGGGGTCGATCCGCTCGCTGTTGCTCAGCCTGGCATATGTTTCGGAAGTCATGGACCCGGATGAAGACGTCCTGATCCTTTACACTACCAGCCATGGTTCGCGGGCGGGGCTCGTCAATCATTATGGTGATACCGGCTACGGCATATTCTCTCCCATACGCCTGAAAGGGGTATTGGAAGAACTCGGTATTGAGCGGCGATTACTGATAATCAGCGCATGCTATTCCGGGGTATTTACGCAGCCATTGGCTTCACCGGATACCGCCATTCTTACCGCTGCCGCGTCGGAACGGACCTCTTTTGGATGCAAACCCGAGAATGACTGGACATTTTACGGGGACGCATTGATCAACAATGCACTGCGCAAACCCCACAGCCTCAATCAGGCTGCCACGGAGGCTAACCGCACAATTGCAGAATGGGAAACAAAGCGACGGTTGCTCGCATCTCTGCCGCAAATTTCCGTTGGGGCGAATGCCAACCTATGGCTTGATGTGCTCGAAGCGCGCGTCCCGCAGGTAGCATCAGCTCCGGTCGGTCGCTCGGCGGCAGCCGAATAGTCTATTCGGCATCGGCGCGGCGCGCTTTGACGATTGTCACTGGCTCTGCGAGCATTTGCCCCTTCATCCATCCTTCACCCTTGTCCGGGTCGACACGGCTTGCGTGTATAGCGGTGACAACGTCCATGCCATCGGTCACATAACCGAACACAGCATAGCCGTGCTTCCAGACTGGATCATCGCTTTCAGGTCTCGCGTCGAGCCCGGTCTGGTCCTGTAGCATGATCGAGAAGTCGCCATTGGCAGTGCCCGGCTCGCCCATGGCCATGGAAAGCGCCCCGCTGGTGTGGCTCAGGCCAGTCTCGCTCGTGGGTTCGTGCCGGATGCCTGGCAGGATCCGCTTTGGATCAAATTGTGTCCCTCCTTGCAGCAAGCCATTGGGACGCGGCTCACGATCAAGCGACATGGCGCGGTAAAACACCGTCCCGTCAAAGCGGCCCTCATCCACATACCGAAGGAAATTTTCGGCAGTAATGGGTGCGCGTTCGGTTTCCAGCGCAATTGTGATGTCGCCAAGCTCGGTTTCGAGAACCACATCGACTGTCTCGAAGCTGGCCTCTGGCGCATTAGTCGGCGGCGGTGCGAGCGCAACATCTTGGCGTGCCGCTGGCACTTCGAACTTCATGATCAGAGTGCGTTGATTGGCCGAAAAATTGTTGTCTGATGCTATGTACAGATAGGTTCGGCCATTCAGCTCGCGCACTGTCAAACCCTCGAAATTGTCGAGCGTGATCGGTGGGAGGAAAACTGCCACTTCAGCGGCAGTATTATCCGGGGCGAGGGACATGACCGCAGCGGCATTGCCCAATTCGCGTGAATAGCTGCGAAAGAGAATATAGCACGAACCATCGCTCGCACAGTCGGCATCGGTGGGCACCGCGTTGCGCCCGGCGAGAGCCTCTGGCGGAGAGACTTCGAAACTGACCAATCCGCCCGCGCGTTCGCGCATGCAATTCAGCGTATCCCGGCCTGTCCATTCTCCGCATGCGAGCAAGCCTTCAGGCCCATACGCCAGAGCTTCGATACCGCCATTGTCGTCTGCATCGAATGCCAGATCCGCAATCGGAAGCTCGGTGGGCTGCGCATTTCCCGCAAGATCGGCGTAGCGCCAGATGCGGTGGTCGTGTTCAAACGCGACCAGCCAGCTGCCATCGGCCTGATTTGCAATCGCCTCGGAATCCGCTTCGTCCTTGCCCCTGAGCCTTTTGCCGCGGTCATCGAGCAGCGGACCAACTTCTGCGCCGATGATGTCCACAAGCGTGTCACCGATCTCGTCAGGCGTGAGAATGATCCAGCGGCCATCGTCTGTCACGGCGTACAACCTGCCATCAGACCATTCGAGACCAGAAATTCCGCCGATTTCAACCTCGCCGGGACTAATCTCAACCCCGCCGAGATAGATCAAGCCCCCGACTTCTTTTGCATCGGCATTGGAGGTGTCGATTTCAATCGGCGTTGTCTCAGGCAGGAATTCTTCGGCAGCAGCCGGGGCCGAAATCAATGAAGCAAGCCCGGTCAGCACGGCAAGAGAGGCGTTTTTCAATGTCATTTGTCCGATGTTATCGACCGCCTGCAGAAGAACAAGGGGCAAGCTGGAATGTTCATACAGGCTTCATGTTTACAGGCGTAGTCGCAATGACTACAGGTGTAATCAAGCCGGTGGGAGGCTGTCTTGAATAAGTCTAGTGACAATCCACGTGAACGCATAAGCGATGCCGAGCATGCCGTTATGGAGGTGCTGTGGGATCGCGGGACGCTGACGGCGTCAGAGGTGTGCGAAGAAGTCTGCGGGAAACGCGGATGGAGCCT
>CALLQC010000098.1 GCA_938015255.1 uncultured Erythrobacter sp. | reverse complement strand
GAATGATCGGCCGATTGCGGAAAAATTTGCACTTTTTCATCGCAGTCTGATCATCTTGTTCTCTGCTACTATCATCGCCGCGGCTCTAACGCTGGTCGGCGGCGCCTGGACCTATGCTGCGATTGGATTTCAGGTCATGATTGCTGCGCTTGGCATTGTCTGGGTAACCGCCACCGCCAAGGCCATGAAGACCGATTTCATAGGTATCCTTGAGCACCTTATTGCGGAGACTGATCGCCTTGCCAACGGCGCACGAGACATCAGCCTCCCGGGTATGCACAGGCGTGATGAGATCGGTAAGTTTTCCCGCACCGTAGCTTTTCTGCTGAAGGCGGGCACGAAGATGGACGAACTCTATCAGGCAAGAGAGCAGGCAGAGAAAGAGCGCAATGCAAACGAAGCAAAGCGCAAGGAAGAGCTGCTGGCCATCGCGGCGCAATTTGAATCAAGCGTTGGCGACGTTTCCAATTCGGTGGCGTCGGCTGCAAAAGAATTGAATTCATCGGCCAAAATGCTTGAAGCGGCGGCCAACGCCGCCGTTGGCCAAACCGAACAAATCGCCGAGGCAATGGAGCAGGTCGCGCAGGGCAGCACCGCTGCAGCTGCCGCATCGGATGAGTTCGCCCTGTCAATCGAAGAGATCAGCCGTCAGGCAGCGAGCTCTGCCGATCTGGCGCGTAAAACCAACGAAGCTGCCATGGGTACAGACGATACGGTTTCACAGCTTACCAATCACGCAAAAAGTATTGGCGAAATCACGGAACTGATCGATACGATCGCAGGCCGAACCAACTTGCTCGCGCTCAACGCCTCCATCGAAGCGGCGCGCGGCGGCGAACAGGGCCGCGGTTTCGCCGTGGTTGCTTCCGAGGTGAAAGAACTTGCAAGCCAAACAAGCCGCGCGACCGGCGACGTCACAAGCCGGATTGCCGAAATGCAGCAACGGTCGGATAACAGCGTAAACGAGCTGCGTTCCATTGGCGAACAGATCCGCGAACTCGAAGTGGCAGCCGTTTCAATCGCGAGCGCAGTTGATCAACAATCGGTCGCGGGCAAGGAACTGGCCATGAACGTGGATATGGCGGCAAGCGGCGCTGGCGAAGTGTCTGCGACAACACAAAAGCTGCGCAAAGCGGCGATTGCGGCAGGAACCTCGGCAACCCAGGTGCTCTCTGCGTCTGACGATCTCAAGACACAAGCGAACCTGCTCAATGTAAAAGTCAGCGATTTCCTGAGCCAGATCCGCAAGGATTAAGTTTGCGGGTCGGCGTGCGGCCGCTAACGGGCGGGGTGTGACCCGGCTTTACCGCCTCGATTGTACAGCGCCTCAAATCGAGGCAAGGTTTGGCCTGTGTGCCAGGGATGACCCGTGGGCGGGAGGATATGTCGCGCCTGCAAAATTCGCGCCGATCATCACGGCTGGCCGGGAATTTGTGGCGGGACCGCGGCCTGCCGGAGCGCGCCTTGAACCCAGAATGGCTCCGCGTTTATGGGGCGTTTCTCCGCCACCATTGGCAGATGATCCCAGCCGGCGCATAACCAGCGTCCGCAACACCGAAAGTCCGTTCTGGATCGGCAATCTGCGCAACAGCGAATTTCGATGCATTGTCCCTGCAACTTCGGTGATGCTTTGGGGCAGTGGAACCGATTACGAAGGTCGCCGAAACAAACATTGGTTTGCCAGTCAAAGCGAACAGATTTTCGCCATGGCGGGCGTGTGGAAGGACGAGGATGTTCCGGCTTTCGCTCTCATCACCATGGATCCGCAGGGTCAGGCGCGCGCAGCAGGCTGCCGTTCTATGCCGCTTGTTCTGCCTGACAACGAAGAGGCGCGCCAGGCTTGGCTGCATGGCTCGTGGGATTCGGCGCGCAAATTACTGGAACGCCCTGCAATGCTCAGCCAGCTTGAATGATGCGCGCATAAAGGCGGGTGGGAAGCCTCCGCCTCCCGCCCGCTTCCTCGCTACAATATTTTCTAGTCTTCGCCGCGCACGGCGCCCGTTATACATAGCGCCAGCAGCACGGTCGCAAGTACGCCTGATCCGCCAGCCAGCGGCAATTCACCCGAGAAATCGCGTCCCAGTGCCATTGAAAGCGCATTGGTGACAAACGCGACCGCCCCGATCAGAGCGGTAAGACCGCCCAGAACTTTGGCGCCAGCGCCCAGTCTTGCCAAGCCGAACACGATGGCTGCCAGCGCCAGCAGGACTTTGGCCGCGTTGTAGACCATAAACGAAAATGCGACGACCGCCGCTGCGGCCGGGGCGAACGCCTCCACCTCGCCAGCGGCTTCAAAGAACGGACCAAACATCGTCAGGCCGACGCCGACCTGCACCACATTGAGCGCAGCAGAAAATGCGATGGCGGACCAGCCGAGATGAAGCCGCCTGGCCTGCACCATCGCCGATCCGGCAAAGGCGGCCAGCAACGTGAAGATAAACCCTTCAAGGCCCCACATGAGCTGGCGCGGCACCTCAACCTCGGCGATGTAGAGTGCGGTGTAGATCGCCTGCGTAACGGCCACCGCGAGTAGCAACGCCGCCACGATCTGGGCGGTGCGTTTGAGTGTGAATTCCATGAAATACCCCTGTGGTTTGTTATTTCCGCGTATTCGCCGCAGGCTTGGGTTTGGTTACAGGCCGGCCGCCATTGGTTAATCAAGGCGTCTCTGGAATGGCGGCGGTTTGCCCCTCGCCTGTAAAAAACGAGCGCCCCGCTTTGCCGAGCCATTCAGGCGGGCTGACTGGCACATGCATGCCGACTGCCTCCTGCGCGTTGAATGTTTCATCAAACAGCGCGTCTGGATTGGCAGTGCCGAAATGCCAATAGGGCACAATGGCAAGGCCGGTCCGCGCCGCACCCAGAAATTCGCCGTGATCGGTAAAATGTTTGCGCGATGGATCGGCATCGCCGAAATGCATCACCCTGTGATACGCGCCCGAGCTGCTGGCGGCGGACACGCGGTAAGTGATGTTGTGCACATCGGCATGGCGATCTGGCCAGCCGGTATGCGGCGATCGGAAAGCCTCGATCTGCACTCCCGCGATCTCCAGCGGCTGTGACTGCTCACCGTTTTCAAGTGATATTCCGGTGATCCGGGTGGCAAAAACAGGATCCCAGCCAGCGTCGGTGCGCATCCGGTCAATCGCCTGAACCGGCGCGACCAGCTGAATCTCGCCTTGTGCTGCCATCAGGCGGTTGAACTGGCTGGCAGAAAAATGATCACCATGTGCGTGGCTCACAAAAACGGCGGTCACCCCGTCATAAGGTTCCTCGCCATTGACGATCCGCTCAATCAACGCCTCATCCAGCGGCTCCAGCGTGCCGAAGTGATCATCATATAGCGGGTCGAACAGAAATTTGGCCTGCGCATCGGCTACGCCCAGCTGTGCCATGACACCGGCATTGAGGATGGATGTTGCTACAGGCTCATGCGGGGCCGAGTGATCGGCAAACGCCGTGTCGGCATCGACAACTGTTTGTTGGCCGCAAGCCGACAACGCGCAGGCCGTAACCAGCGCAATCATTCGTTTCATATCACCCTCCTGCTTGGGATAGACACACCCGCAGCCCGCGCCGTGCCACATTGAAGCCGCGCTGGGTCACCGCAGCGCTTTCATCGCTGCCCGGATCACGCAGCGGATTGGTGTGGTTGTAGTGGATGAAATGCACTTTCGCACGCTCGCTATCGGGTAGCGACTGCAGCCGGTCCATCGTGGCTGTAACGCGCGGGTGCGGTATCTCCGACATGTCGCGCCCCGGCAGCTCGTTATCGTCCCAGAACGTTGCGTCGATAAAGGCGAAATCCACACCACCGACAAGCTTCTCGAGCGACTGACCTGACGTCTCGGCATATTCATCCCAGCTGTCGAGATCTGGCACGTACAACGCGCGTTTGTCTGGCGTCATGATCAGAAATCCAACCGTCTCGGAATACTCATCGCGGTGCGGAACCACGAAGGGAAGCACGGCGAGTTCATCATTCACCGCAGTGACTGTTCCCTCCGCCAGCGTGCCAATCTCGATATTGCCCAGCTCGGCCAGCTGGCTCCATGGGCCATTGCTGCGGAGGAAATCGGCCATGCGCGGCATTGCATAGGTTGGCACTGCGCGCGCACCTGCGGCCTCGCGGCCAAGATAGGCAAGGCCAAGATAGTGACCGATATGCGCGTGGGTCAGGAAAACTCCATCCAGCCCCAATCCCTCGCGCGCTGGTTCGATCGCATCCAGAATGGCAAGCTGCTGCGTGATTTCAGGCGTGGCATCGAATACGAAACGCTGCCCGCTCGAACGGTCGATTATGGCGATGGAAGACGGCAACAGCGCCGCTCCAATATCGGCTGAATTCCCGATCTGCGGCGCGCCCGCATCCTGCCCTGCACCGAGAACAACCAGTTCGCGCTGGCAGGCATCGGGAGAGGCTCCGGCGAGTGCCAGAGCCCCCAGGAAAACCGATGCGCTCATTCAATCACCCGGCCGCGCACCATGACGAAATCAACATCCTCAAGCACTCTCACATCGGCGAGCGGATTGCCTTCGACAGCGATCAGATCGGCTGAATAACCCGGCGCAATGCGGCCGATCTGGTTGTCCATGCCAAGCGCCTTTGCCGCGCCGATTGTCGCCGATTTGACTGCCTCGCGCGCGCTCATGCCCTGCGCCACCATCAGGCCCAGTTCCTGCGCATTGCGGCCATGGTCAAAAACGCCCGCATCGGTTCCGAATGCAATAGTCACGCCCCAATCGCGCGCCTTGCCCATGAAAACTTTGGCCTGATCAGCGACAGCCCGGATCTTGTCCTCCACAACAGGCGTGTAGACCCCCTTGCCCAGCCTTTCCGTGATCCCTTGAAACGCCATCAGGGTCGGTACGAGAACGGTGCCGTTTTCCCGCATGGCCCTGGCGGCTGCCTCATCGATATATGTGCCGTGCTCGATGGTCGAGATCCCGGCTTTCGCCGCCATCTCGATCCCGCGGGCGCCGTGGGCATGGGCCATGACCTTGAGGCCGAGCGAATCCGCAGTGTCAGCAATGCTCTTCATCTCGTCAAAGGTGAAATGCGCCTCGAGCCCGCGTCCCTGCTGGCTCAGCACGCCGCCGGTCGCCGTGATCTTGATGATATCGGATCCGTTCTGGCTCGCCAGGCGGACCTTCGCGGCACATTCGACAGCGCCGGTGCAGGTATATCCGCTGTCAAGCAGCTCGTTCACTTCGGGGCGAAAGCCGTTTACATCACCGTGCCCGCCGACAATGGCAAGCGCTGGCCCGGCAGCAACGATGCGCGGACCGGGAATCAGCCCCTCCGCCGTTCCGCGCCGAAGAGAGAACGCGGTGTGCTGCGCGCTGCCCGCTTCGCGAACTGTGGTAAAGCCGGCAAGCGCAGTGAGACGCGCGTTCTTCGCTCCGACAACCACACCCCAATCGTCGGGCTCGGTCGCCTCTTTCCAGAAATCGCCGCCCGGATCGCCGGTCAGGTGCGTGTGCAGGTCGATCAGACCCGGTGTCACCGTCTTGCCTTCCAGATGGATCATATCCGCGCCTTCTGGCACCGCGCTCCAGCCATCAACGATACTGACAATTACACCATCCCTGACGGTGATCGTCGCCCGCCCTGTGGGCGCGCTGTCTGCATCGGTAATGACGCTTTCGGCATGGATGATAGTGGTTTGCCCGTCCGCCTGGGCCATAGCAGGCGCAGCCAGCGCCGCTGCGATTGCAGCCATGGGAACGGTCAGTTTGTTCAGGAATTGCATAATCAGTCTCCCCTTGTGAAAGCTTGATGGCGCGCCAAGAGCGCAAGCACAAGCATGAAGCGGCGGCGCGCCGATTTTGCATTCATTTGCCATTCGGCCTGTGATCGTTATGACTCCGGGAAATTTTCGACCAGACAGGGACAACAAAACATGATCCGGGTTATCGCAAAACCACTCGCGCTCACCGCGACCCTTCTTGCCGGCGCATCGCTGGCCGCAGCAGCACAAGCACGGCCGATGACGCCGGAAGACGTTGCAAAGCTTGAAAGCGTGGGCGCAATGGCCGTCTCGCCTGATGGCAAGCGCATCGCTTATACAAGCTCGGCTCTGCCGGACGTGACAGAGGGCGAGGATAACGGTTCTTTCAAATCCCAGCTCAAGATTGTGACCGCACCGGGCTTTGATCGCTCTTTCCTGCCGGAGGATGTCAATCCCGGCGATATCGCGTTCTCACCAGATGGCGGGATGGTGACATTCACCTGGTCAAAGGGTGACGAAGACACAGCCGTATGGGGCGTTCCGGTTGACGGCGGAACCTATGTGAAGCTTGCCGCAGTGGAGGATACGGGCGTTCGGGATTACCGTTTCAGCCCCGACGGCGCGACCATCTACATGCTGACGGGTGCAGGTGAGGACAAGCAGCGCACCAAGCAGGCAAAGGCAGGCTTCAACGCCCGCGTATACGAAGAAGAATTTCGCCCTGCCCGACTATTTTCAGCAAGCGTTGGTGCCGAGATCGATGAAAACCCGCGCGAGATTGCATTGCCCGGTTTCGTCAGCGCGTTCGACATTGCGCCTGACGGATCATTCGCGATCGTCGATACTGCGCCTACGCCGCTGGTGGATGACAGCTACACCTCAAAGCGTGTGAACGTGATCGATCTTCAGACCGGCGCCGTGCGCGCCGTGGTGGAAACGCCGGGCAAGATCGAGGACGTCGAAATCTCGCCTGATGGCAGGCAGCTCTCGCTCATCGCAGGTGTTGACAAGAATGACCCTGCGGCGACCACTGTGCACTTGGTCGACACAGCCACGGGTGCGTTCCGCGCGCTGAATGCGGGCGCTGCCGAGGCGGCGACCGATACAGAGTGGCTGCCCGATGGACGGCTGGCCGTGACGGTCGATATCGGCGTCCAGTCGCGCCTGCGTATATACAATGCAGATGGATCGGTGGCCGAGGAGATTGATCCCAAAGGCCTTATCCTTACAGGCATAGAAGCGGCGGGCGATACAATCGCCGTCCGCGCCGACAGTCCCACCCATCCCAGCGAGCTGTTTGTCTGGAACAATGGCAATTTCGACCGGTGGACGGCGCACAACAGCTGGCTGAGCGAAATCACATTCGGCACACAGCGCGCGTACACTTACATCGCGCGTGACGGTCAGCAGGTCGAAGGTGTGCTGATCGAGCCAGTCGGCGGTGCACCGCGCGGCGGCGCGCCAACCATCATGAATGTTCACGGCGGTCCGGAAGCGCACGAAAGCAATGGCTGGCAGACCGCCTATTCAAAGCCGGGCCAGATGGCCGCTGCGCAGGGCTATGCCGTGTTCCTGCCAAATTACCGCGGATCGACCGGATATGGTGTCGCCTTCGCCAAGCAGCATCAGAATGATTATGCCGGCAAGGAATTCAACGACATCGTCGATGCGAAGCGCGCATTGGTGGCCGACGGAATTACCGACGCTGATCGCACGGGCATTACCGGCGGTTCTTACGGCGGCTATGCATCGGCATGGGGCGCAACGGCGCTTTCCGATGAATACGCAGCATCGGTCATGTTTGTTGGAATTTCCAATCAGACCAGCAAATTCGGCACGGGCGACATCCCATACGAGATGTACAATGTGCACAGCCGCAAATGGCCGTGGGACGACTGGATGGGCATGCTGGAGGTTTCGCCTGTATTCCACGTCGACAAGGCGAACACGCCGATCCTGATCATGCATGGCGAGGAAGACACGCGGGTCGATCCGGGCCAGAGCCTTGAGCTGTATCGCTCGCTCAAAGTTCGCAAGCCCGAAGTGCCGGTGCGGCTCGTATTCTACCCCGGTGAAGGGCACGGCAACCGACTGGCCGCGAGCCGTTATGATTACAGCCTTCGCATGATGGAGTGGTTCGACACCTATCTCAAAACCGGCGACCGCCGCGCGGCCATGCCTGATCCCCGTCCGCAACTGGCAGATGGCGCAAAGGGGTCGGATGCGGATAATCTGGACGACGACAGCGACGATTGATCGTGCAGGATCTCGCACTCTGTCAAGGGTGCGAGATCCTCACCGGCGCGCGCTTACGGTCGCATGACTACGGCCGCCAAGTACGGCCATGGGATCACTCAGAAGGTGTAACCAAGTCCTATCCCTCCGATAAACTGATCGGCGCTCCCGCGAATGGCGGTATAGGGTGTATCCGCAGCGTCTCCGACCAATCGCGAATATCCGGCAATGCCGTAGACATTCCAGCCGCCGTTCAGCGAATTGCCATCGAGATCAAATGTCGCAATCGCAGTGAGACCCAGGCTGTTCAGCCCGCCGTCGGCTTCGAATTGCGGAAGGCCGCTGGCGGCGCTTTGCGCAGCGCTTACCGAGTAATAGTAATCGGAAAAATCATCATCTACAAATTGTGCGCTCGCTGCGATTTGCAGCGCCGTGCCGCGGCCAATCGGAGTAAAATAGGATAGGCCCGGTTCGATCAGCATCCCGTCATGCGCACCCGCTATATCCCAGCGCACCGAGCTCGAAACGGTCAGGCGATCAAACCGGGAGAGCACGCCTTGAAAGGTAACCCCGCCATTCACGCCCACTTCCAATGCGACGTCAAGCTCACCCGCATCACGCACAACATCATCTTCGATCTGGTTTGCACGGTCATTGCGGAAACGCAATGACGGCCCGAAAGACACGCTGGTCCCTTGCGGTCCGTTTGCAGGGGGGTCCGACAGCAGGTCCAGATTGAAACCGGGGCCATTGGGGCTGATCCCGACACCTCCGACCCGGCCAACCACCAGAGGTAGCGGGAAAAAGACGTAATCGTTTGATCCGGAATAGCTGGGGACCAAACCGGCCCCGATACCGATGGTCAGCCACGTATCGTCAAATACGATATCGCCAGCCGTGACGCCCGGCGGCGGTCCTCCTTGCGGTGCGGAAGGTGGGCCCTGCGGACGCTCCGGTCCGCTTGACGGCGGGTTTCGCTGCTCTTCGCCTTCGTCCTGCGCGCTCGCCGGTGCAGCCAGCACGAACGTAGCGCCGGCAATCCCGAGCGCGATTGATTTGATTGGCATCGTATGGGATCCTTTGTTTCACCCGTTCAATCCGTGGGTGCACCGCTGGTTCCGTCTGCTGCGATGGGCGGAGCGTCCGCTCCCCTCAGGCGTAAGCTGCCGCCTGCCAATCCGCTATGGCTTCAATCGGGAAGAGCAGCATTATGACCGTCAGCGTCAAACCATCGCGAACCACCCATGCCGCGAGCAGCTCCATAAATATCGCCAGCACCACAGTCACCTTGATCGGAAGCCGCATGGCTAGGTAAAAGCCAAGTGCCATCCACCCGATATCGAAGAATGAATTGAGCACGCTGTCGCCCGAATAACCCCAATTGGCCGTGACCGACCGGAAGCGCGCAATAACCATTGGCGTGTTTTCAAGCACTTCCCACGCGGCCTCAAGAAACACTGCGAGCGGCAAACCCCATTTCACCGCTCCTTCTCCGCCGATTTTCCACTTGGCGAACAAAAGCCATCCTAGTGCGTAGAAAATCGGGCCGTGGATGATGTGACTGGGGGTGTACCAATCCGCGATATGCTGGCTGTTTCCGGCTGAATTTATGTCGCCATGCCACAGCTTGATCTCGCCGCATTCGCAGATCGGCGGGCGATCCATGCCCAGCAGGATGAGAACGGCGGCGAGCGTGATCCCGATGGAGACCAGTATTGCGGTGCGGTTTGGAACTAGAATACCCATGCGACGCAGAATGAATCAGCGCGCTCAATCCCGCAAGCTGGCGGCGATACGCAGCGGGGGAAAGCTGCCATTGCCGCCGCCCTTGCTCTGCCCTAGGGCCGAATATGCATGAGCGATTCCAATCACGAAGCCACGCATGATGTTGCGATAGTTGGCGGCGGGCTTGCAGGCGGGCTGATTGCGCTTGCCCTGCATCAGGCGCGCCCTGAGTTTCGCATTGCCTTGATCGAAGGCGGGAAAGTTCTCGGCGGAAACCATCGGTGGAGCTGGTTCGAAACCGACCTCAGCGACGCGGGAAACACGCTGATGGCGCCTTTCCGCACGACTGACTGGGACAAGGGCTATGAAGTCCGCTTCCCCAAATACACGCGTTCGCTCGAAACCGGCTATCGCTCGCTTTCATCGACAGATTTTCACGAGGCGTTGACCCGTGTTCTGCCCGGAGGCACCGTTCATCTGGGCCGCAGGGTAAGCTCGCTTGATGAGCGGGGTGTCGATCTTGAACCTGATTTCGAAGGCAAGACCGCCCGCATCAACGCAAGAACGGTAATCGATTGTCGCAGCTTTGCACCCAGCAAGCATCTGCGCGGGGGATGGCAGATCTTCCTTGGCCGCCATATGCGCTTGCCAGAGGCACACGGGCTGGAACAGCCCGTTATCATGGATGCAAGCGTGGACCAGCTGGCACCGCACGGCAATGGCGGGGCATACCGGTTTGTCTATGTCCTTCCGCTTGCCTCGCACGATGTCTTTATCGAAGACACCTATTACGCAGACGATCCCATGCTTGATCGCAGTGCGCTGTCGGCAAGAATTGATGCCTATGCGCGCGAAAATGGCTGGAGCGATAACGCGATTGTCGGGCATGAAAGCGGCGTGCTGCCCGTCCTGACTGGAGGGGATTTTAGCGCTTATCAGGAAGAAGTGCGCATCCCCGGCGTCGCAGTGGCTGGCGCACGCGGCGGGTTTGTTCATCCGCTGACCAGCTACACCATCTCGATTGCCGTGGAAAACGCACTCGCGATAGCAGCAGACGCCGATCTGCCCGGCGCGCAGCTTGCCGCCATGATGGAGGCGCGCGCGCGCAGACACTGGCGCAACACGGGCTATTACCGCCTGCTGGGCAGATTTCTTTTCTTCGCGGCGGACCCGGAGCGGCGCGTAAACGTATTCCAGAGGTTCTATGGCCTGCGCAAAGGTCTGATCGAGCGGTTTTATGCAGCGCGCTCAACTGGATTTGACCGGTTTCGCGTCCTTTGGGGAAACCCGCCCGTATCTATCCCGCGCGCGATGACCGCTATGTTTAAACGGGGCAAACCCCTCAAGACGGAGAAATCGGCATGAACGCTGATGCCAAGCTCGACCTCAACCCGCCGATTGGCGCTGGCAAAGGGATCAACCCTGCGGTGGCAGAGAAGTATGAGGGCAAGACGGCCTGCGTGATTGGTTCCGGGTTTGGCGGGATGGCGCTCGCCATACGGCTTCAATCGGCCGGCATCATGACAACGGTGGTTGAAAAGCGCGACAAGCCCGGTGGCCGCGCCTATTACTGGGAAAAGGACGGTTTCACGTTCGATGCCGGGCCGACAGTCATCACCGACCCGCCTTGCCTTAAAGAGCTGTGGGAGCTGACCGGCCACGACATCGCAGAAGATGTCGAGCTGATGAAGGTCCATCCGTTCTACCGGCTCAACTGGCCCGACGGCACGAACTTTGACTATTCGAACCACGAAGAAGAGCTGGCAGCAGAAATTGCCAAACTGAATCCCGATGACGTGATCGGATATCAGCGTTTCCTCGAATATTCGGCAGGCGTGTTCGAAGAAGGCTATGTGAAGCTCGGCCACAAGCCGTTTCTCGATTTCAAGAGCATGCTGAAAGCCGCCCCTGCCCTCGTCAAGAAACAGGCATGGCGCAGCGTCTACGATATGGTTTCAAGCTATATCAAGGATGAGCGGCTGCGCGAGGCGTTCAGCTTCCACACGCTGCTGGTTGGCGGCAGTCCGATGAAGACCTCAAGTATCTACGCGCTGATCCACAAGCTCGAAAAGGACGGCGGCGTGTGGTGGGCGCGCGGCGGAACCAACCGGCTGATCGCAGGCATGGTGCGCCATTTTGAGCGGCTCGGCGGGACGATGCGCGTCGGCGACGGGGTGAAACAGGTTCACACCGTCGGCACGAAGGCCACAGAAGTCGAGACGGAAAGCGGCTGGCGTGAACGCTTCGATGCGGTCGCCTCCAATGCGGACATCATGCACTCATACAAACAGTTGCTGGGCGAAAGCGTGCGCGGGCAGAAATACGCGAAATCTCTGAGCCGCAAGAGCTTCTCGCCATCGCTGTTCGTGGTGCATTTCGGGCTGGAGGGCACATGGCCAGGCATTCCGCACCACATGATCCTGTTCGGCCCGCGATACAAAGGATTGGTCGAGGACATCTATAAGCACGGTGTGCTGCCGCAGGATTTCTCGATCTACCTGCACCATCCCACCGTGACGGATCCGAGCATGGCGCCCAAGGGCAAGAGCACCTTCTACGCGCTCGTGCCGGTCGCCCACATGGGCAAGATGCCGATCGACTGGAGCGTCGAGGGGCCGAAGTTTGAAAAGGCGATCCTTGATGAAGTGGGTCGCCGCCTGATCCCCGACATACACGATCGGATCGTGACCAAGTTCCACTACGCGCCGAGCGACTTCCAGACCGATCTCAACGCCCATATGGGCAGCGCCTTCAGCCTTGAACCGGTGCTGTGGCAGAGCGCTTACCTGCGCGGCCACAACCGCGACGACGTGATCGACAATTTCTACCTCGTCGGCGCAGGCACCCATCCGGGCGCTGGCATTCCCGGCGTGGTCGGCAGCGCGAAGGCGACAGCCGGTCTTGTGCTGGAGGACTTGGCCGCTAAAGCCAGCGCATGATCGGCAGCACTCTGTTACTTGCCTTACAGGCGGTCCCATCGGCTGAGCAGCCGCTCGCCGAGGAGGGTTACGAACACACTTGGGTTGAGATTGAGTCGCGAGTGAACCGGGAAGAGGCAGAGCAGCACGACGTCTGGATCGATGCAACATGGAGCGAGAAATTCACGTACGACGGTGTTGTGTATCCAGTGGCACTTTTGCGGGCACAAGTCGTCGGACCTAAAACTTACTCTCTGATCGATCTGAGAATGGCGATAACATGCGCGGATAACACTGCCGCGTCTTTCGCAAGCGAGAAATACCTAGAAAGCGGCGAGATTGAGAGATCGAGAAAGGCTAAGACAATCACCTTCAATCCGATTGGCAATTCTCGCCATAGCGGGTTTGCCAAGATATTTAACGTGACCTGCGCAAGAGCGGAACCTGAATGAAAAGATTAGCAGTCTATTGCGGATCGGCCTCGCCCGAGGATCCGCGTTATCTCGAACTTGCGCGCGAAGTCGGCGTCGGCCTTGCCGAGCGCGACATTGGCGTCGTCTATGGCGGCGGCAGGCTCGGTCTGATGGGCGCGGTTGCGAACGGCGCGAAAGAAGCGGGCGGCGAGGTGATCGGCGTCATCCCCGAAGCGCTCGTCAATTCCGAGGTCGCCAATCACAATTGCGACGAGCTCATCACCGTCACCGGCATGCATGAGCGAAAGCAGAAGTTCACCGACCTGTCCGACGGCTTCGTTACCATTCCGGGCGGCGTCGGCACGATGGACGAATTGTGGGAGGCGATGAGCTGGGCGCAGCTTGGCTATCACTCCGATCCGGTCGGCCTGCTCAATGCCTTTGGCTTTTATGATGATCTGATCACATTCAACGCGAAAATGGCCGAGGTCGGCTTTGTCCGCCCTGCCCACCAGAATATCCTGATCCACGCTGAAACCCTGCCCGATCTGCTGGATAAGATGGCCGCTTATCAGCCGCATACGCCGATCTTTCGCATGAAGGCAGAGGATCTGTAGGAAGCGACGCGATGGGCATGGAAATCGCCACCCGTGCAGCGCTGGTCGAACATGCGCGCCAGACGATCAAGGTAGGCTCGCAAAGCTTCTCGGCCGCATCGCGCCTGTTTGACCGGGAAACCCGCGAGCGCGCATGGCTGCTTTACGCATGGTGCCGCCGCTGCGATGACATTGCCGATAATCAGGTAATGGGCGGCGAGCTAGGCGATCAGTCTGATCTCGACAGCCGCCTCGCCCTGATCCGCGACCTCACTGCCAAGGCCTTTGCAGGCGAACCGACCGGCGATCCGGCCTTCGACGCGCTTGGCGTGGTGGCGAAGGAATGCGGACTGACCCCCGCGATGGCCGATGACGTGCTTGAAGGTTTCGCATTGGACGCAGAGGATTGGCGGCCCCGCACCGAGGCGGACATGATGCGATACTGCTTCCACGTCGCGGGCGCTGTGGGCGTGATGATGGCGGTGGTGATGGGCGTTGACCCGGAGGACACCGACACGCTCGACCGCGCGAACGATCTCGGCCTTGCCTTCCAGCTTTCGAATATTGCCCGCGATATCGTCGAGGATGACGCGGCGGGACGCTGTTATCTGCCCGCTATCTGGCTGGTCGAACAGGATATCGAGCCCGGCCAGCACACCAAACCGCACCACCGCGAGGAGCTTTCCGAAATGGCCGCGCGGCTCGTCGAACTCGTCGAAAAGCACGAAGCAGCAGCTCGCTTGGGCGCCGCGCGCCTGCCGTTCCGCAGCCGCTGGGCGGTGCTTTCCGCCGCGCGCATATACGGCGCGATCGGGCGCAAGGTCCGCGCCGCCGGGACCAAGGCGTGGAACCACCGCATCTACGTGCCACGCTGGGAAAAGGCGCTCTACGGAGCGCGTGCATTTCTTTCTGCCGTGATCAACCGCGAAAAGCACCCTGACGGGCCGATCACCTGGGGCATCAGGGACTTTCGCCCCGGCACTGTCTGACCTTAGGCTTGAAGCGCCGCCCCCTCTGGCGTAGCGCTTTTCGCCATGAGAGGACTCCAGATATTCGCCGCCGCGCTCGTCGCGCAGCCCCTTATTCCCGCGCTCGCCGACGATCATGCGAGCGAAGAGGCGCGTGTAACCGCCATGGTGGAAGCCTTCATGGAGGATTTCAATACCAAGGATGTGGCTGGCATGACCGCGAGCGTCGTCGAAGGCGCCATGGTGACCGTGATTGAGGAACGCGAGGGCGATGACCGCATGCAGACCATGCCGCTCGCCAATCTTATCGCTTCGATCAGTTCTTCCGAAGACGACCTGCGGGAGCCGATCTGGGACATGGTCACTATGGTAAAAGGGCCCGTCGCCACCGTTAGCGCTAGCTTCGAATTCACCATCAACGGCATGCGCTCGCATTGCGGGACCAATGTCTTCAACCTTGTCCGGGTCGATGGCGAATGGAAGATCGCTGGCATCGCCTATTCACACATCGAAGAAGGTTGCCTTGCAGCACCCGAGGGCAAATGATCAAGAAACTCCTCATAGCCAATCGCGGCGAGATTGCCTGCCGCATCATCCGCACCGCGCGTGAGATGGGGATCGCGAGCGTAGCGGTCTATTCGGATGCCGATGCCAAGGCGCTGCATGTGCGCTCGGCTGACGAGGCGGTGCATATCGGCCCCTCGCCCGCTGCCGAGAGCTATCTCATGGGCGAGAAGATCATCGCGGCGGCCAAGGAGACCGGCGCTGAGGCGATCCATCCTGGCTACGGCTTCCTGTCGGAGAATGCCGGTTTCGCGCAGGCGGTGATTGACGCGGGCCTGATCTGGGTAGGGCCCAAGCCTTCGAGCATCGAGGCGATGGGCCTGAAGGACGCCGCCAAGAAGCTGATGCGCGCGGCGGGCGTTCCGGTGACGCCGGGCTATGAGGGTGAAGACCAGTCGGTCGAGCGCTTGACCAAAGAGGCAGAGGCCATCGGCTATCCAGTCCTCATCAAGGCGGTTGCGGGCGGCGGCGGCAAGGGGATGCGCAAGGTCGACGCTGCAGCAGACTTCGAGGCGAGCCTCGAAAGCTGCCGGCGCGAAGCCAAAGCCAGCTTCGGCAATGACGAGGTTCTGCTGGAGAAGTGGATCACCTCGCCGCGCCATATCGAAGTGCAGGTCTTCGGCGACAGCCACGGCAATGTCGTCCACCTGTTCGAACGCGACTGCTCATTGCAGCGCCGCCACCAGAAGGTTATCGAGGAAGCCCCCGCCCCCGGCATGGACGAGGCGACGCGCGCAGAAATTTGCGCCGCCGCCGTGCGCGCCGCCAAGGCCGTGGATTACGAGGGCGCAGGCACGATCGAATTCATCGCCGACGCCAGCGAAGGCCTGCGCGCCGACCGCATCTTCTTCATGGAGATGAACACGCGGCTTCAGGTGGAGCACCCGGTTACCGAGGAGATTACGGGTGTGGACCTGGTCGAATGGCAGCTGCGCGTGGCGAGCGGCGAGCCTATCCCGCTGAAGCAGGAGGAGCTGTCCATCAACGGCTGGGCCATCGAGGCACGGCTCTATGCGGAGGACCCGGCGAAGGGGTTTTTGCCGAGCACGGGGCGGTTGGATGTCTTTCGTTTCCAAGGACACGTTTTTGAGCAACGTCTCGAAACTGGGGTCGAGGAAGGGGGCGAAGTCAGTCCGTTCTACGACCCTATGATCGCAAAATTGATCAAATATGATCGCAGCCGCGACGATGCCATTGAGGGCTTACTCAGGTATATTAGTGAGGGCTTCATCGCGCCGCTTTCGACCAACTTAGGCTTTCTCTATGAATGTCTTGATAGCGAAGCATTCCGTTCCGCTGACCTCGATACGGGCTTGATTGAGAGGCTTGGCAAAGATCTCATAAATACACAGATTTCGGATCAAACCGTAAGTGAGGGGCTGTCTAGACTCTCGGAAGACTTCCCATGGAAATGGCAACGGCACGACATATTCGACGGCCTCGCAGGGTTCAGGCTGAATAACGCGCCGCGTGCCTCGTCAAGTGTTTACGTAGGTAACGAGCAAAGAATAGTCGATCACGACACTAGAGACAGCTTCACGACTTTTGGCGTTCTGCGCAGGGAGGACGCTGCTGTAATTGTAAACGAGCGCGGCAACATCGCTCGCGTCGCTCTTACTCCTGAAGGCGGGCACACCGGCCAAGCCTCCGCCGCCGACGGTGCAATCCTCGCGCCTATGCCGGGCAAGGTCATCGCGGTCGATGTGGCCGAGGGCGACGCGGTCACTGCGGGCCAGCGGCTGATGGTGCTGGAGGCAATGAAGATGGAACACGCCCTCACCGCGCCTTTTGATGGCACCGTGACCGAACTTTCCGCTGCGACGGGCGGGCAAGTGCAGGTCGAGGCGG
>CALLQC010000097.1 GCA_938015255.1 uncultured Erythrobacter sp. | reverse complement strand
CCCGGAAAGCAGCAACCAGATCATTGTGACCGCGTCCAAGCGCGAACAGACCCTTCAGGAAACACCGATCTCTGTTTCGGTGACCAGCGGCGAGACGCTGGAGAATGCACAGATCCGCGACGTGCTCGACCTGCAGACGGTCACACCTTCGCTTCGTGTCAGCCAGCTTCAGACAGCTTCGGCGTCTACCTTCATCATCCGCGGTTTCGGTAACGGCGATAACAACTTCGGCATTGAGCCATCGGTTGGCGTCTTTATCGACGGCGTGTTCCGTTCGCGCTCTGCGGGTGCCCTGTCCGACCTTCCGAATGTGCAGCGCATCGAAGTGCTGAACGGGCCGCAATCGACCCTGTTCGGGAAAAACGCATCAGCCGGTGTCATTTCCGTTGTAACGCGCGAGCCGCAGTTTGAATTCGGCGGCGCGGTGGAAGCGAGCTACGGCAATTTCAACGCGATAATCGTAAAGGCCGACGTAACCGGGCCGATTACCGACAACATCGCATTCTCGCTCGACGGCAGCTATAACAGCCGTGACGGTTTCGGTGAAATCGTGAACCTTGGCGAAGACATCAATGATCGCAATCGCTGGTCCGCCCGTGGCCAGTTGCTGATCGAACCGACACCCGATCTCAGCATCCGCGCCATCGCAGATTATTCTCGTATCGACGAAGTCTGCTGCACTGTCGGTAACCTCGTCAATGGTCCGACTGGCGGAGGCGTTCTGGCAGTTGGTGGTCAGATCCCAACCGACTTTTTCTCACGCGAAGTGTTCCTGAACTTTGTACCGGAAAACAAGGTCGACAATTATGGCGGCTCTGTGCAGGTCAACTGGGAAACTGGTCCGATCTCGGTCACGTCGATCACGTCATATCGTGAGCTTGAAAACAGCTTCCTGACCGATATCGACTTTACCAGTGCAGATATCGCAACGGAAACGCGTGCGCAGGATGTGCAGACTTTCACTCAGGAACTGCGCATCGCATCGGATTTCGATGGTCCGTTTAACTTCCTTCTTGGTGCGTTCTTCTTCGACGAAAGCATTTCTCAGGACAGTGCGATCCAGAACGGAAGCCAGATCCGTAACTTCTTCGAACTGCTCGCAGGTGAAGATCCGGTTGCAGTTCTGACTGGTCAGCCGACTTTGTTCAACGGGCTGGAAGCTGCCTTCGGCTTCCCTCAGGAAAGCATCTTTACTTCGCCGCTGCTCACTTCAGAGCGGTTTGCGATGGATAACCAGGCCATTTCCGTTTTCGGTACCTTTGACTTTGAGCCGACTGATGGTCTCGTTTTCACCGCTGGCTTCAACTACACCGACGACAAGAAGGACTTTGCGCTTTCGCAGACCAGCTTTGATCCGCTTGCGCAGGTAAACTTTGTCGATGCCTTCATCACCCAAGCAACGATGGGCGGTGTCACAACGCGTGACCAGTTCCAGGCATTGCCACAGGCAAACCAGGATGCGCTGCTCGCGGCCGCACTGAACCCTGGCATCAACCCGCTGCTGGGCCTGAGCGCGTTTCAGTTCCAGCCACCGTTCCTGGATATTCCGAACGCGGTTGAAGACGGGCGCACCCGTGATGACAAGCTGACTTACCTGCTGCGTGCGTCCTATCAGGTGTCCAACGAAGTCAACATGTATGTAAGCTATTCGACCGGCTTCAAGGCAAGTTCGGTAAACCTTTCGCGTGACAGCCGTCCGCTGGGTTCCGATTTCCTTGCCGGACCGGGCGGATCGACTTTCGCCGCACCGGATTCGGCGATTATCAATGCCGGTCTTCAGGTTCCGAACCTGGTTTCTGGTTCACGCTTTGCCGGACCGGAAGAAGCCGAAGTTTACGAAATCGGCCTGAAGGCGCAATGGCCCGGCTTTGGCTTTAACCTTGCAGTCTTCGACCAGTCTATCCAGGGCTTCCAGAGCTTTGCCTTTACGGGCACAGGTTTCGCCTTGCGTAACGCTGGTGAGCAATCGGTTCGCGGTTTCGAAATTGACACCACGATCAACCCGACAGACGGTCTTGTACTGACTTTCGCAGCAACACACCTTGATCCGCTGTTCGACGATTTCCCAGGAAGTGTTCTCGGCGATCTTACCGGTGTTCGCCCGGCAGGCATCCCGGGCTGGGCTCTTGCGACCTCGGCAACGTACACGCACGAATGGGATAGCGGCACGAGCTTGGTAACGCGTTTTGATTACAGCCATGAATCAAACGAGGACATCAACAACGGTCTGCCGACGTTCAATGCGGGACTGGGTGCCACCCAGATCTTCCGCCGTGAGGTAAACCTTCTGAACGCCTCCACCACGCTGAAGCTCAACAACGGGCTTGAGGTGGGCGTCTGGGCGCGTAACCTGCTTGACGATGAGTTCATCACGACCGTGTTTGACAGTGTTGCACAGGCTGGCTCGGTATCGGGTTATCCAAACTCTCCGCGCACCTATGGCGGCGTTGTTCGGTTCAAGTTCTGATCGACTGGATCAAATGAACGCAAGAGGCCTCGCCGGAAACGGCGGGGCCTTTTTTCTGTGGGTTTCACCCTTGCTATAACGCGACGCGTGTGATGATCTGGAGTCTGTTAAAGAGGGGATCACGTATGCAGTATGGCGGTTTTTGGATAAGGCTTGGGGCCTATCTGATCGATTTTGTTATCCTTTTGATCATTCAGGTTCCGCTCGCGTTTGTCTTTGGCGCGAACCTTTTTGAAACCGATCCGGCGGTGGCCACCAGTTTCGGGGCTTATGATATTTTGAGCCTTGTCATCGGTCTCGGGTATTTTGTCGGGTTTGAAGGCTCCAATATGCAGGGTACTCCGGGCAAGCGGGCATTGGGATTGATCGTAACCGATGCTGGCGGAGCCAAAATTTCATATCTGCGCGCGGTGGGCCGTTATTTTGCGAAGATCCTGTCCGCCATGATCCTGCTGATCGGTTTCATCATGGTCGCCTTTACAGAGCGCAAGCAGGGGCTCCATGATATCATCGCCAGCACCCTGGTGCTGAAAGCCAATCCGGGTGAGGGCGGATACGACCCCGATACCTTTACCTGATAAGGTAACAGACAGTGCAATCGATAGGGCGGGGCAGCGATGCTCCGCCCTTTGCGTTTGTGCCCACACCTTGCACTAAAGCTCTCTCAGCGCCTGCGCGGGCTTTGCCCGCAGCAGCGGCAAGGATCCGCCCAGTGCGAAGCCGAGCACCATGAACAGGCCAAGGCCCAGCACGCCCAGTACCTCGCCCCAATCGGGCAGCCAGTCGAATTCGAACAATTGCGTGATGATCACCCAGCCCAGCGCCGATCCAAGCGCAAGCGCGACGCCGGCCAGCGCGAACGCGATCAGGCCGTATTCCGCCAGTTGCATCATCAATATCTGGCGCCGGCTTGCACCCAGCACGCGCAGAACCACGGTGTCATACATACGCGAGGCGCGGGCTGCGGCGATTGCGCCCATGAGAACCGCCAGACCGGCAAGTACCGCGACAGCCGCTGCGGCCAGCGTCGCGAGGCTTACCTGCTGCAAAATGGTGCGCGCTTCGGTCAGAACATCGCCCACTTCCACAACCGAGCTTGAAGGGAATTCCCGCACGAGATCGCGCAAGAGTGCGCCCTGCGCCTCGCGATCTGCACCATCGGGCAGATCAATCGTTGCGGAAAGGTTGTGCGGTGCATCGGCAATCGCATTGCGGCTGAACACCATGGTGAAGTTGAACCCCATGCTCTCCCAGTCGATCTCTCGGAAATTGGCGATCCGCACCGTCCGTTCGGTGCCCAGAATGCCGATTGTCAAGTAATCGCCTACTTCAAGGTCCACCGCCTCGGCGAACTGGGTGTCGATTGAAACGAGCGGCTCGCCGGAATAGGCCGCGTCCCACCATTCGCCCGAAACCAGGCGGTTTCCTTGCGGGATGTCATCGGCATAGGTGATGCCGCGCTCGCCGCGCAGCATCCATGCGCCTTCGGGCAATTCCTCAAGATCGGCGACGCGGACCATCGCGTCTCGCGGGCCGTAGGCGAGCACTGCCCCGCGCAGGGTCGGCACGGCGCGCACTGTCGCATCATCAAAGCGGGCATTGATCAGCCCGGAAAAGCGCTCCTCGCCTTCAACCGGCACATCGAGCACGAAATATTCCGGCGCCTCCTGCGGAACGTTGCTCTCGATATTCCCGTCCAGCGCGGACTGGACTGCGGCGAGCAATACAAACGCCGCGAGGCCAAAGCCGAGCGCCGTTACAAGCGAGCCTGTAGGCGCGCCGGGCCGGTGGATATTGGCGAGAGCCGAACGGAGCAGGGGATTGGCGGGACGCGGCAGCTTGCGCGCGATTGACTGGATCAGCAGGCCCAGCGCGCCAAGCGCGACCAGCGCCCCGCCTGCGCCCAGCAAGAAGCCTGCCGACAGCACAGGCTGCGCCGTGGTGAAGATCGCGAGCGCGCAAATCGCGGCGATCCCGATTGCCGTCGCAAACAGCGCGCGCTTGTCCCGCGACAGGGGCACGATACCGGATCGCATTAACGCCATAGCGGGATATGTCCTTGCGCGCAGCAGCGGCGCCGCGGCAAAGGCGAAAGCAACCAGCAGACCATACGCGCCCGCCAGCATCAGCGGCGCAGGCTCGATCACAAACCCGCTTTCAACCGGCAGCAATCCTTCGAGTGCAGAGCCCAGCAGCGGCGTAATCAAAACGCCCGTGGCAAGGCCTGCTGCGCTGCCTATCAAGGCGGCGACTGCGATCTGCAAAGCGTAGATGCGCACAATATCGCGCGAGGACGCACCAAGCACTTTAAGCGTCGCGATGCTGCCGCGCCGTTGATCCAGATAAGAGGACACGCCGCCCGCAATGCCGATGCCGGCGATGACCAGCGCAGCCAGGCCTACAAGGGTCAGAAAGTCGCTCATCTGCCGCACAAAGCGGTCTGCGCCGGGTGAGGCGCGTTCGCGATTGCGGAAGTCAAAGCCCGCATTGGGAAACGCTTCGCTCAGCGCCTCTTCAACGTCGGCCGGGCTATCGCCCTGATCGTCAAACGCGATGCGGTATTTGCTTTGATAGAGCGATCCCGGTGCAATCAGGCCGCCATCCACCGGCACCTGTTCCGCCACGAGCACGGTTGGCCCCAGCTGAAACCCCTCGGATAGCCGGTCCGGCTCGTTTTCAATCACGCCAGCAGCAGTCAGTTCGACCGTGCCAACCCTGAATGTGTCGCCTACGCCTATTTCCAAGCGGTCGAGCGCGCCCTGAGCCAGATAGGCATCGGTTCCATCGGGCGCGCCCGTTTCTGTGCCATCGGCAAGGGTGAGCGTGCCATAGAGCGGCCACCGGCTGTCAACCGCCTTCAATTCGACCGGTGCTGCGCGGCTGCTTTCACCCGCGCCCGCTGTCGCCATGGCCTGCAGGCGGGTGCCGCCTGAAACGGTGCCATATTGCGCGAGCGCTTCGAGTTCCTCTGCTGAAAGACCGCGCTGCCATACCTCCACTTCAAGATCGCCGCCCAGCAGCACTTGACCGCTGGAGGCAAGCTCGCGTTCGATCGCCGCGGTGAGCGTGCCGATCGCGGCCAGCGCTGCGGTGCCCAGGAATATGCAAACCAGCAGCAGCCGCAGCCCGCGAAACCGGGCGTTGAGATCGCGCCTCGCAATGCGCCAGGCACCACCCCAGGAAAGGTCCCCGGCGAGGCTCATACGGTGTTCTTTGTATCGGATGCGATGACGCCATCTGCCATGGTCAGCACGCGCTCGCACTTTTCGGCGAGGCTTGGGTCGTGCGTGATGATCAGCAGCGTAGCGCCGGTCTGTGCGCGTCGCTCAAACAGCAGTTTTACGATCTCTTCGCCGGTTGCCGCGTCAAGATTGCCGGTTGGCTCGTCTGCAAAGATTAGTTCGGGACGGGGCGCAATCGCGCGGGCTATGGCAACGCGCTGTTGTTCACCGCCGGAAAGCTGGGTGGGATAATGGCCGGTGCGGTGGCCCAGTCCGACCGCCTCAAGCTCTGCGATCGCGCGGGGCGCGGCGTCTTGTGCACCCGACAATTCCATCGGTGTCGCCACATTCTCGGCTGCGGTCATCGTAGGGAGCAGGTGGAATGCCTGAAGTACGATACCAATCCGCCCGCGCCGTGCCGCAGCAAGACCATCCTCGGTCATGCCGGAAAAATCCGCGCCTGCGACGCTCAGACTGCCGCCTGTGGCGCGTTCCAGCCCCGAAAGCACTGCCATCAGCGAACTTTTGCCCGAGCCGGACGGGCCAAGCAGGGCGACCACCTCGCCTGACTTAATATCGAGGTCGATGCCCCTCAAGATGTCCACCGGCGCGCTGTCGCTGCCGAGGGTCAGGGTGAGGTTGCGGGCTGAGATTGCGAGAGAAGGACTTGTCACGGACACCAGATGGCATAGGGGTAGGTAGCAAACAAGATACCCAACCGAGGGACTGATAGATGCAGATAGGCACTTGGTCGAAAATGAAACGGATTGCAGCAGGAACAGCGTTGGCGATGGTCACGCTAACCGCGTGCAGCGATAACGTTGAAGAACAGGCACCGGTTCCCGGCGCGGGCACATCGCGCGCGGATATCGAACTGCCCGAAGTGCCGGTGATGGGGCCGGAAGTGGATATTCTCGCCTTCGGAGACAGCCTGTTCGCAGGCTATGGCCTCGACATGTCAGAAAGCTATCCGGCCAAGCTGGAGGCCGCCCTGCGGGCCAAAGGCATCAACGCCGATATCGCCAATGCGGGCGTTTCAGGTGACACCACGGCAGCGGGACTGCAGCGGCTCGAATTCACTTTGAACTCGCAGGACGATGCGCCCGATCTTTTCATTCTCGAGCTGGGCGGGAATGATCTGCTGCGGGGGCTTTCCCCGGCGGAGACCAAAGCAAACCTCGCGGCCATGCTTGACACTCTTCAAGACCGGGGCATTCCCGTCCTGCTGATGGGGATGCGCGCTCCGCCGAATTACGGGCCGGAATATCAGGCTGATTTTGATGCGTTGTATAGCGAGCTGGCCGAGCAATATGGCGCTGCGCTGATCCCGTTCTGGCTCAATGACATCTACGAAGACGCCTCGCTGTTTCAGTCAGACCGGATCCACCCGACGGCTGAGGGGATTGAGGCGCTGGTTGCATCAACGATCGGCGAAGTCGAAGCTGCGATTCCGGAGGAGGAGGGCTAAAGCCGCTCCAACTGCCCGCCGCTGACACGCCAGATTGCGGCCTGCCCTTCGATATCCGAAAACGGCGCCAGCTCCGTGCCCGTCATCCAGACCTGTGCCTTGCCTTGGCCGAGCCTGCGGAACAGTTCTGCGCGGCGCACGGGATCCAGATGGGCGGCAACCTCATCAAGGAGCAGAACGCTGGGCCGGCCGGTGGAGGCAAGCACCCCGTGAGCCAGTGTTATCGCAATCAGCATCGCTTTTTGCTCGCCTGTCGAACATGACGCGGCTGGCACGCCAGATGATGCCATGAACACTTCCAGCTCATCGCGGTGCGGACCTGTGAGCGCGCGGCCCGCCGCACGGTCGCGCGGGCGGGCGCGGGCCAGCTCTGCGAGCAGTTCAGCGACATCGCCCGGTCCGCCCGGCCGATAGGAGAGCACCGGGCGCGCAAAGGGTTCAGGCGGAAGGGCGGACAGTTCATCGGACAAGAGCGCGATCAGTCTGGCGCGATTTTGGGAAACCACCGTTCCGTGCTGGGCGATTTGCGCTTCGATCGCGTCGAGCCAGCGCGCCTCTCCGCCGGTTTCCAGCAGCTTGTTGCGTTCGCGCAGTGCGTTTTCGAGGGAGGAGACGTTTTTGGCATGGCCTGGTTCAATCGCCAGTGTCATCCGGTCGATAAACCGTCTGCGTGCGCCCGCACTATCGGTAAACAGTCCGTCCATTGACGGCGTCAGCCACGATACCGCGTGCCACTCGGACAGGGCGCTGGCGGTCGCCTCAGCGCTGTTGATCCTCACAAGCCGGCGGGTAGGGCGCTCAGCTTCGGTGTAGGTGCCCAGACGGGCTGAAACCTGCCCCTGTTCGATCAGGCTGGCCCCGATTGCAAACGCGCCCGGTGCGGCCTCGCCGCTTTCCTTGCGCGCAAGCTCGGCGAGATTGGCGCGCCGAAGCCCGCGCCCGGGGCTAAGCAGCGAAAGCGCTTCAAGCACATTGGTTTTCCCCGCGCCGTTCTCACCCACCAACAGGTTGAAATGCGCGGTTTCCGCCAGCTCACTTGCGGCGTGATTGCGGAAGTTCTGAAGGGTGATCTTGGTCAGAGCCATGGGCGGAAAAGCGGTAGCATGAGCCGCGCCAAAGGCCAGTCTTTCGCAAGCAAGAATCGGAAAAACCAAGATATGGGAAAAATTCCCAAATGTTCGGAACTGTTAACTTGACATTCACCTTGTAAAACCGTGTAAACCGCAGAATTCTGCCATTCTTCGTTTTTGGCACGGCTCCTGCAATGTGTTTGGTGTCCACCGGGACGGTCCCGAAAGACACTGAAAACCACCAAAGGAGACTAACAATGTTTGCAACTGACCTTTCCAACCGCTTCGCCGCAGCCGCTTTCTCGGTCGTGCTTTCGGCAATCGCTTTCTCTTACGCAATCGTTCCGGCCAGCCCTTCGCTCGTCGCCTGATTGTTCCTGATACCCCCGCACAAGGAACCTACCCCATGTCTGGTAATGAACTAGCTCCCCGTCTTTTCGCCGCTGCATTCTCGATCATCGTTTCGGCATCATTCTTTGCCTATGCGATCATCCCCGGCAGCCCGAACATCGCCTGATTACGTCCGTCCACCCCAAACGAAAGGAAACAAAATGTACTCGTTCTTCGACCTCGGTAACGCAGCCAGCGCTCGCTTCGCGGCCGGTGCCGGTGCGTTGATCGTCACTGTCTTGCTGATGGCGACCGCCATCATCCCGGCAAGCCCTTCTACCCCTCTTATGATTGGAGCCCTCGCATGAGCAAACTGACCAAAAGCAATGGCGGCACGCCCGAAGCGGGCTTCCGTCTCGACAAGCACAACGGCAAACTGTTCGGCGTTTGCTCGGGTATTGCCAAGGCAACCGACACCGATGCGATCTGGTGGCGTCTGGGATTTGTAGCAGCGACGCTGCTCGGCTTTGGCCTGACAATCCCGATCTACATCGCCGTCGCACTGATCGCCGATTGATGAGGGTGACCATGAAAAGCAGAAACCAGTTTTGCTATTCACACATGCGCGTGGCGAAGACAGCGCCGCGCTGACCGCCGACCCGGTTTTCACCAGGTCGCCGCGTCGCCTAAAATCACAGAAAACCGGGAGGGGCCCATCGGGCTCCTCTTTTTTTGGGATTCTTCAGGAGCATCAAGCCCCATCGGCATCAGCCGACCTCGCGACCTTTCGGCGCCCCTTCGCCTACGCCGCCGCCCCGCAACCGAAAATTTGGCGCAGGGATTAGCACCGAGGAGTTTACCCGGATGGGTAAGCGCTATTTACATTGCGCTGATACCGCCATCCAGCTTGATCTCCGCACCGGTCATGAACCGGCTTTCATCACTCGCGAGATAGACCACCGCATTGGCGATATCATTCGGCTCACCCACGAACCGCAGCGGGATTTGCCGTGCGAGCTTTTCCATCAGCACATCCTTGTCGAGCGCATGCGCCCTAGCCGTGCCATCCAGGATCGGCGTATCGACAAATGTGGGGTGCACCGAATTGCAGCGGATCTGCATGTTCTTCTTCGCGCAGTGCAGTGCGATTGATTTGGACAGCATCCACACGCTTGCTTTGGAAGCATTATAGGCTGGCATCGTGTCGCTCGCGATCAGTCCCGCAATGCTGGAGATATTGACGATCGATCCCGGCGCATGCTCGCGCATTAGCGGCAAAGCCTTTTGACAGCCGTGAAAGATCGAATCGACATTGATCGCAAAACAGCGCTGCCAGTCGGCAAAGTCGCATTCCTCGATATTGCCCGGCACGCCGATTCCGGCATTGTTCACCAGCACATTCAGGCCGCCCATATGCTGGCGCGCGGCATCCACTGCCGCTTCCCATGCCGCCGGATCGGTCACATCGTGCGCTATGGAGTAGGCGGTGCCAGCGCCCATTTCGGCATTGACGATTTCCGCGGTTTCCGCCGCGCCGTCCCCGTTGATATCGGTCGCGAGCACCCGCGCGCCCTCCTGCGCCAACCGGATGCAATGCGCGCGGCCAAGCCCCTGCGCTCCGCCTGTAACCAGTGCGAGTTTTCCTTCGCAGCGTTTCGCCATAATCAAATCTCTCCCAGATATTCAGGTGTCAGCAGCATTCCGATCCGCACATCGACAGCATGCCCGGCCTCGCGCCAGTCGGCGACAAAGCTGGACAGCTCGCCAAGCGCGACGCGGTGCACAATTATCGTTTCATCTTCCAGTCCGCCGCCATCGCCAACCTTTGTCAGGTTGCTGGCACGCAGCAGCGTAAAGCATTCCGAGACCATTCCGGGCGAGGAGTAGAACTCGCCCAGCACATCCCATCGCCCCGCACGGTAGCCGGTCTCCTCCTCCAGCTCGCGGGCCGCTGCCTCTGTGGCGAGTTCGCCTTCCCCGCCATCATCATCGCCGACAAGACCTGCGGGTATTTCCAGACAGAACCGCGATAGCGGCACGCGGTATTGGCTCACCAGGATCACGTGGCGCGTGCCATCCGAATCCTCGTCTATTGCGATAATCGCAGCTGCGCGGATGCCGCGTGCGCGGCCGACATATTCCCAGCGCCCGCGGGTCTTGGCCGTGATAAAACGGCCTTCCCACTGCATCTCTTCGGGTAGGTCGGCGTCTTTGTCTTTGGTGAGGTTGGAAAAGTCGCGAGTCATCGCGCACGGGCTTAGACTTCGATGAGGCGGTCGGGAAGCTCATTCTCGTCTTCATCACCGCGCGGGAAATGCTCTGCCAGCACAAAGCCAACATCGCGCACGCCCACAGCCATTCCCTCAGCGATCCGGCCCTGTTTGATCTCGGCAAGCATATCGCCCATCGCCTCACCCCACACTTCGGGCGGGACGATCGCGGCGATGGGTTCGTCAGCGACGATTTCCGCGCGGTGCTCGCTCATGGAAAGATAAATAAGCACGCCGGTGCGGCCATGCGTGCGGCGCTCTGCGCCGACCTTGAAGTGCTTCACTGCCTGTTCGTGAACGCGCACCGTTTTGACGGGGGAGGGGACCAGCAAGAATTTAAGCGGCTGCCAGACCTGGGCCAGAACACCCGACAGGAACGTTATGAGGCCCAGTGTAATGGTCATCATGGCCAGCTCTCCAACGGACCATTCATAACCCCATGCGACAAGCAACCGGTCAAGAAAATCAAGAAACGGGTCAGGAAAGGCCGCGAACAGGCTCATCGCGGTAAAGCTTGCCGCGATTGACCACCACAGCGCCACATCGGTGTAACCATCGCTGCGATCGGCCAGCACGGTCAGGATTTCGCCCGATGTCTGCTGCTCTGCCTCGCGCACAGAGGCCGAAACAATCTCGTGCTGAGCTTCTGTCAGATAGGACATGACCTACCACCCTCCCGAGGCGCCGCCGCCTCCGAATGAACCGCCGCCGCCGGAGAAACCGCCGCCGCCAAAGCCGCCGCCACCTCCCCAGCTAGAGCCACCGCCACTGCCGCCTCCGGACATGGCGCCCCTAGCAATCGCGCTACCGATCTCCCACAGGATGATATCGCCAGCCGTATCCTTCCAGTCGCGATCTCTGCTCCGCTCACCCCAGGGGCCTTTGCCCTTGGCGCGGTAGCGCCGACCGCGCCGGATGATCGGGAGGACGAAGAAGAAGAACAGAAAGCCGAGCCAGATGAGCGTCCCGATCGGAAAGCCGCCCTGACGCGATGCGCTGCGCTGCTGCGGAATGGCCTGCTGGGCGACGCGGGCGGCCTCATCCGGAGGGAGTTGCAGCTGGGTGATGATCGCATCCGTGCCAGCAACAATACCGCCAGGCAGATCGCCATCGCGGAACTTCGGCCGGATCACACTTTGTATGATGACAGAGGAATAGGCATCGGTCAGATACCCTTCGAGGCCATAGCCCACTTCGATCCGCATCTTGCGCTCATTGGGCGCAACGATCAGCAGCGCACCGTCATTGCGCGTCTCATCGCCAATCCCCCATTTACGGCCCAGCTGGTAGCCGTAATCGGCAATATCGTAACCTTGCAGATCGGGAAGTGTTACCACCACCAGTTGCCGCTGCGATTGCGTTTCAAGCGCTTCGAGTTTCGCGGTGAGCTGCGCCTCAACATCTGCCGGGATAATATCGGCATTGTCCACCACGCGGCCCGTAAGCTCGGGAAACTGCGGCTGCGCGGCCAAAGGTGCCGCGAACAGGGACGCAAACAGTGCCCCCGCCGCTGCGAGGACCAAGATGAAGCGGCGCAGCACGCCGATCAGTTCGTTGTCAGATCGAGCTGAGGAGCTTCTTCAGCGCCCGCCGTTACTGCCGAATAGGGTACCAGAGGCTCTGCACCGTGGATGATGTTGGCGCCGATCGTATCGGGGAACGTGCGGATTGTGGTGTTATACTTACGCACCGCTTCGTTGTAGTCCCGGATGGCCACTGCGATCCGGTTTTCCGTGCCTTCCAGCTGGCTTTGCAGTGCGAGGAAGTTCTGGTTTGACTGGATCGTCGGATAGGCTTCAAAGCTTGCAAGCAACCGGCCAAGACCCTGGCTCAGCTGGCCTTGTGCGGCGGCGAGCTCCTCCATTTTGGCTGCATCGCCAAGGTCGTCAGCGGTGACATTGATGCTGGTGGCGCGGGCGCGTGCCTCGGTGACTTCGGTCAGGATACCGCGTTCGTTCTCCGCTGCGCCCTGCGCAACTTCGGCGAGGTTCGGGATCAGATTAGCGCGGCGTTGAAATTGAGCTTCGACATCGGCCCATTTCGCTTTGGCTTCTTCCTCTGCCGCTGGCACCGAGTTGATGCCGCACGAGGCAAGTGTGAATGCTGCAGCTGCCGCCATGACAGCGCGTGTAACGGTCTTTAAAATCATCGGTGTCCCTCCAAAGCGCGCGTGAATTGGCGATGAGCCGGCGCGTATCTCAGCCTGTGTTGTTGATATAGCACACCTTTGCGCGCTTTCAAGAAGTCCACAGGCCTGGCCCGCGCATCTTGGAATTTCCTTCGAGTCCTGCAAATACCGCAACCGGTGGGTTAACGATAAGGGGATCAGAATGCTGACCGAATTCAAGGAATTTATTGCCAAGGGCAATGTTATGGAGCTGGCCGTCGCGGTGATTATCGCCGGGGCCTTTGCTGTAATCGTATCATCGATGACAGCCGATTTGATAATGCCACTTGTTGGTGCGATCTTTGGTGATGTTGATTTCAGCAACAAATACATCGTGCTTTCCGGTGAAGTCGAAGCAGGCATGTCGCTCGAAGCGGCGCGTGAAGCGGGCGCCAACGTTCTCGCATGGGGTGCGTTCGTAACCTCTGTGATCAACTTTGTGATCCTGGCGTTCATCATCTTCCTGCTGGTTCGCTATGCCAACAAGGCCAAAGCGAAGTTTGAAAAGGCAGAAGAAGAAGCACCTGCGGAACCAGAGGGCCCGACCGAGATTGAGCTGCTGACCGAAATCCGGGACGCGCTGAAAAAATAACGCGCCAATGGCAATGGCCTTTTTTCCGCCCAATTTGGAACCATCGCGCGGATAGCTTGTTGTCGATGGGAAGGTCCCGGCGACGGGACACTTTCGAATATACAACAACTTAGGGGTACAATACCATGCGTAAGATTTTTGCAGCAACCGCCGCAGCCACCGCTTTGACTCTTGCCGCTTGCGGTCCGGAAGCCGCCAATGAGCAGCAGTCGGACATGCTCGAAGACAAGGCTGACGCCGTCGACGATATGGCAGAAGACGCACCGACCGAAGCTCAGGAAGATGCGATCGAAGACAAGGCTGACATGATTGATGAGCAGGCTGAGGAAGTCGACACCGTTGGCTAAATCCGATGGTCGCTTGACTGTAAGAAATGCGAAAGGGCGGGCCGTTCGGTCCGCCCTTTTCATTTGCGCGGACGATCCCTATATAGGTCTTGCCCGTTTTTGCGGGCTATGGCGATAAATTGCTGCGTGCAATAGGCACAACGGACCCGGGGGCAGTACCCGGCGTCTCCACCACAAATCCCTCATTCGAGGGGCTTTTGACGGGGACGAACTAGGATCGACGTGGGCTGAAAAGCGTAGTTTTTGCCCGGGCTGAAAACCCCGTAAAACTGTTCATCTTTATAAGTGCAAACGATAACGAAGCACTCGCTCTCGCAGCGTAATGTGACGGGCTAACGCCCTGAATTTACAAAGCTAAAGCGCGGTTGGACCCACCGGGCAACAGAAGCGGATTCCGGGGCCCCGGGGAGAGGCTAGCAACAGAATCTCCCCACTAACCTTGGTACGAAGAAGTGAGATGCGCCGGCTGAAAGCGCGACAATCCTCTTCTTTCCAAGACGGAAGCGCGGGTAGCTAGCAACAGAAACGCCCACCACTCTTGTTGAGAGGACACGCAATATGTCTATGCGCGGATCAGGATTTTCGGCGGCATGCTGTGCAGCCCTAACTCTGGCGATCCCCACCTCGGCCTCGTCCGAAACACGGGACGAATATCTCTCTCGCCTCAAGGATGTCTGTTCGGTCGAATGCCTTCAGCCGCGTGATTTTCTGCGCAAGGCCCGCAAGCAGGCCAATCGCGGCGTTGCCGAGATGGCTGTCATTATGGACGTCGGTTTTGTCCGGCGCGAAAATGGAAAGTATCAGCTGATCAGCCTCGATCTTCGGGGGTCGAACCTTGTCGATCTCAATATTCTGGATTCCGCCGGTATCAATACGTCCATGAGCAATGGGGTGGGCGGATTGCCACGCGGGCAGCAGGGCAACAACCATCCTGACGCAATCGTAATCGAGATCGATCAGCAAGCTTTCTCAGACTTTATGAAGCCCACTGCGCCAGCCTATTTCCGCAAGAATGCGGATAATGGCGAAGCAGCCATCGTGGTCGAAGGGGAGTCGGAGCGAAAGTTCAGGAAACCCACATTGGCTGATCTGAACGGCAATTTCATGAATCGCAGAATCGTTGTGCGCGGTGCGCCTCGGCTGGAGGCCCAATGGATCGGCGGACGACGCGATTTTCGAAACAGACAGGTTACGCTGGTCGTCGACAATGCCGATGATCTTGTTGTGCTGCCGCGCTACGATAAAGATGGTCGGCCGGTTTTCGATGAGAGCCAGCGGGGCCTGCAGAGCTTCTACCGTCCGGACGGGAATTAGCTGTCCGAAGCTCGGCGATTTTCGTCCATCGCCCGCAATTGCTCAAGTTCCTTGCGCGCTTTTAGCCCGTCGAGGATCGCGGCACCTGCCAGCATCACCGCGCCGCAAGCCGCCAGAAACAGCGCTTCGCCCCAATAGGGAGGGAACTGTTCGATGTAGGTATAGCCGCGCGTTGTCGCGCCAAGGGCAAGTGCATAGATAATCACGAAGGCTTCAAACCTGTTCTTGATTACAAACAGCCTTCCGATTTTTCTCAGCATGCGCGTTCCCTATTAACCTTCTGGCCCTATTAACCTTCTGGCCCTGTTCACCTTCTGGCTTGCGACCTCACGCCAGCGTCACGATTGCGCCGGCTTGTTTGGTTAATGTGTAACGCACTGTAAACGCGCAGGGCGCACAGGGGCAAACGCGTTAACTTTAATTAAGCAAGTTCAGGGATGCCGAGAGCGGTGAGCAGTGCCTGACGCGCGTTGATTACGGTTTTGGTCAACGCATCTGACCCCAGATCTGCCGGATCAATCTGCTGCGGATAGTGCGCGCCGATGGTCGTCTCCAGCAAGTCAGCCTTGGCCTCATCGAGCATGAAGCGCGGATCCACTGTCGCCGGATCGCATACGACCCGCAGGCGAAGGCACGCAGGGCCGCCGCCATTGGCCATGCTTTGCCTCACATCGACGGGGATCACATGTTTGATTGGACCGTTTCCAGCCATCATTCGCTCACAGAAAGCCCAGACGGGTGCGCTTTCGCGGCATTCTTCGGGCACGATCAGCGCCATTGTCCCATCCGGCTGCGTCACAAGCTGCGCGTTGAACAGATAGGTGCGAATTGCCTCTGCCAGAGAAACGGCATCGCTTGGCACCTCCACTACCTCAAGAGCTGGAAACGCGGCGCGGATGGCGTCGTAAGCGCCCTGCTGATCGGCGAAGGCCTCCGCATGGGTGAACAGCACTCGCTCATTGGCCACTGACACAACGTCATTGTGAAACGCCCCCGCTTCAATTGCCGCCGGGTTTTGTTCGATGAAGACACATTTGGCCGGGTCAAGCGCGTGCTGACGGGCCACAAGCCGGCTCGATTGTTCATGCTGGCGCGCGGGGAACTTGCCGCCAGGCCTGCCATAAACGAACACCTCTACGCCCGCGCATGAGTGGCCCTTGCAGAAACGCATGTGGTTCGCCGCACCTTCGTCGCCAAATGTCATCGGCGCGATATCGTGGACGGTGAAGTGACCGGAATTGCCGAACACGACCTCCAGCATCCGTTTGGTATCGGGCCACTCCTGAGCGCGGTGCAACATGGTAACCAGATTGGCTGGGGTCAGGTGGCACTTTCCATCTGCGGTGTCGGGCGCAGGCGAAACGGTCGCAGCGTTGGCTGTCCACATCGAGGAGGCAGACCACGGCGCGGCACGCAGCGCTGCATTTTCGGTCCCGTCATAGGCAAGCGATTTTGCCAGCGCGTGATTGGGGCGGGGCAGGGGTAGCAGGAAACCCTGAACGCCCAGCCTCTCAAGATTTCCGCGCATTTTCGCCACGCCCTGCAATGCGGCGGCTTTCGGATAGGACGTATCGCCCTTGTGCGAGGCGCTCGCGATATTGCCGAGGCTCAGTCCAGCATAATTATGGCTTGGTCCGACTAGCCCGTCGAAATTGATTTCTGTCAAATTTGTAAAGTCTTGAACCATGGTGGCTTGCCTTAACCCGCTGGAAAATCTTGTCCACTATAGAGCGCTGTCATGGATATTCGAACCAAAGCCTGCCTTGCCCTGTCGAGGCGTTTGATGAGCCCGCCAGAGGCGAAGATGGCTGATGTAAACGACTATGCCGACTGGCGGGATCAGTCGCTTGTGTCGAGCTGGCGGCATTTCTCCGATGAGGAGCTGCGAGGGCGCGATGTGCTTGATTTCGGTTGCGGCGCTGGGCAGCTGGCATTCCTGTTCGCCTCCAAAGGAATTGCGCGCTCGATCACCGGAGTTGATATCGACACTGCGGCGCTCGCCAGAGCGCAGGAAACCCTGACGGGACATCCGGAATATTCACCGGTCTTACGCTTTATCGAAGGCGACATCGCAGGTCTGCCGCTGGACGATGAAAGTGTTGACCTGATCACCGCTTTCGATTGCATGGAGCACGTGATGGAGCCGGGCGCGATCCTGCAGGACTGGGCACGGGTGCTGCGCCCAGGCGGGCGCGTGCTGCTCGAATGGTTCCCGTTTAAGGGACCGTGGGGGCCGCATATGGAGGCACTGATCCCGGTTCCGTGGGCGCATGTCATCTTTGGAGAGAAGGCGATGTTCCGCACGGCAGCGGCGATTTATGACGATCCCGATTTCGTGCCGCGCCATTGGGATCTGGACCAGCAGGGCGCGAAAAAGCCGAACAAGTGGACGCAGTGGGAAAGCTTTTCAGAGCAAGCCTATGTGAATGAGCTGGATATCTCGACATTTCGAGCGCTGTCCGCGAAGGCGGGGCTTACAGTGGATCGGCTGGAAAAGTCGGGCTTTGGCCAATCAGGAGCCAAGAAGCTCGTCGGCGATCTGCTGATGGCGATACCTGCGCTGGGGGAGTACGCAACCAGTTACACCGTCATCGCGCTCGAAAAACCAAAGGGTTAGCGTGCCACGCTCCACACGGTATCGCCTTCGCTCACATCAAGCGCATCTGCGGCTGCAGCATCAATTGCGATATTGCCATCCCCGTCGAACTGCCGCGCGCCGTAGCAGGCGCGAAATGTTTCGAGCCGTCCGGTCGCAAGAATCGCGCGTTCACCTTCGCCGAGATCAACGCTCGCCAGTCTGGCAGACGTGCTGCCTTTCACGCTCACCACATCATCAGTGCGCGCGACCATGCTGGGGCCGCCATCGAATATGTCGACATAGCCATCGTAGCGGAAACCTTCATTTTCCAGCATCCGCATCGCTGCGCGTCCCGTGGGATGCGGCACGCCGATAACGCTGCGCGCATCATTGGACAGCATTGAGACATAGACGGGATGCTTGGGCATCAGATCGGCGATGAACTGGTTGCCATTGATCGCGTTAAAATAGTCGGCATCCTGAAAGCTCATGCCGAAAAACCGGCCCGCAACACCATCCCAGAACGGGGAGCCGCCTCGCTCATCGATAATCCCGCGCAGTTCCGCCAGAATGCGGTCGGCAAAGCGATTGCGGTGCATCGCCACGAAGAGATACCGGCTTCGCGCGAGCAGCAGGCCCAGGCCGCCCGCCCGTTCATTGGGGTGCAGGAAAAGGCCGCCGACTTCACTTGACCCTTCGAGATCGGTGACAAGGCTGAGCAATTCAGCCCGCACTGTGCGGTCAAGCTCCTGGCTGTACTGGGTCAGCGTGTTGAGCCGGTAGGAATAGAATGGCCATTGCTGGCCCACCATTGTCATAAGCTGACAGGTGCCCGCAATCTTTCGCGTCTGGAGGTTCTCCAACACCAGCACGAACTGCTCATCGCACAGGCCGTCTTCATTGTTGGCAAACGCTTCCGATGCGCGCTCCAGTTTGGCCGTCAGGGCAGGGCGATCCGGTGGAAGATTGGTGAAGCCGCCGCCGGTAAGTTTGGCCATTTCATACAGATGCTCAAGATCGGAAATGCGCGCGGCGCGCAGGCGAAATGTCACTGGCCAGCTCCTTGAAGTGCGCCATCGGCGATGCGGGAAATGACCAGCGCTGACAAGGCTGCCCGCTCTTTTAGGCTGGGGACGATCAAGAATTCATCCGCAGAATGGATCGATCCACCGCGCACGCCCATCGTATCGACCACGGGCACCCCGCAAGCCGCGATATTGTTGCCATCGCACACCCCGCCGGTTGATTTCCAGGCGATCGTCTGGCCCAGCTCAGCGCCGCATGATTTCACAAGATCGAACAGTTGCTGCGCCTTTTCATCGACCGCTTTCGGAGGGCGGGTAACACCGCCATGGCGGTGCGTGCTGACTTCGTGTTCATTGGTAATCATGCCGAGCAAATCATTGAGCGTGCTGTCAAAGTTTTCCATCGCCGCAGTCGATTTCGGACGGATGTTGAAGCGCAGAACCGCATGATCAGGCACGACATTGTTCGGTCCGCCTCCTTCGAGCTTGGCCGGATTGATTGTGATGTCCTCACGCTCCATTGCTTTCAGGCGCAGGATCAGGTCGGCTGCGGCAACCAGCGCGTTACGGCCTTCTTCGGGATTGCGGCCAGCGTGGGCTGATCTGCCCTTGATCGTGATCGAATAATTGCCCGTGCCGCCGCGGGCATGGGCCAGCGTGCCGTCGGGCAGCGCCGCGGGCTCGTAGGTTAGCGCCGCGATTTTGCCGCGCGCCATCTCCGCAATCAGGCCGGAACTTGCGAGCGATCCGGTTTCCTCGTCGGAATTGATCAATATGTCATAGCCCAGAGAAGATCCCGCACCGGTCGCCTCCAGCGCGCGCAGCGCATGCAGGATAACCGCGATACCGCCTTTCATATCGGCAACACCGGGACCGTTCAGCACGTCATTCTCCAACCAGGTCAGGCGCTGAAAGGGATGATCTTTCGGAAAAACCGTGTCCATATGACCGGTGAACAGCAGCCGGCGATTGGCGGTCGGGCGCACCCGCACGATCAGGTGCTGGCCGTTTTCGATCTGGTATTCGCTGCCATCGGCTGCGATTCCAGTCACAGGTGCGGGATCAACCAGTTCCACATCGCCCGGCAAGCTGGAGAACGCATCGGCGAGGGCGCCCGCCTGTTTTTTGAGGCCGCCGAGATGGCCTGTCCCTGTGTTGATGGCGCACCAATTCTGGACGTCATCCAGCATCGCCGCAGCGTCAATTCGTGATAAAAAATCCGGTTTCATATGAGACGATCTCTAGAGAGGGAAATTGATTGAGTCCAACCGTTGCAATCCGGTGCTCACTTGGCCATATGCCAAGCCGTCCTCCTCCCCAGGCCTTTCTTTCAAAGATGTCACGAGGACAAGAATGACCAACAAGATCGACCGCGCTGGCTTGCAAGTGGATGCAAAGTTGGCGCATTTCCTTGAAGCGCAGGTTTTGGCTCCTTTGGGCCGCGATCCCGGAAAATTCTGGTCGGGCTTCGCGGCACTGCTTGCCGATTTTGCGCCGCGTAATGCGGCTCTTCTGGCCAAGCGTGACGAGCTTCAGGGCAAAATTGACGCTTGGCACACGGAACGGCGCGGCCAACCGCATGATGCAGGTGCATATCATTCATTTCTGAAAGAGATCGGTTATCTCGTGCCCGAACCGGGCGATTTCACCATCGGGACGCAGAATGTCGATGCGGAAATCGCGACGATGGCTGGCCCGCAGCTGGTTGTGCCGATCCTCAATGCGCGCTTCCTGCTCAACGCGGCAAATGCGCGCTGGGGCAGCCTTTACGACGCATTTTATGGCACAGACGCGCTCGATGCGCCGCCCGCGATACCCGGCGGCTATGACAAGGCGCGCGGAGACGCCGTAATCGCGCGCGGCCGCGAGTTTCTGGATTCTGCACTGCCGCTGGTGGATCAGAGCTGGGCTGATCTCAAAGACGAAAATGATGGTAAGCTGCAAGATGAAAGCCAGTGGGTTGGCTTTACCGAAAATGGCCTGCTTTTCCGCAACAATGGCCTGCACATCGAAGTGGTATTCAACCGCGATCATCCGGTGGGGAAAGACGACAAGGCGGGGATCGCCGATATCAATGTCGAAGCCGCGCTGACGACTATCGCGGACTGCGAAGATTCGGTCGCGGCGGTCGATGCCGAAGACAAGCTGCTGGCTTACACCAACTGGCTCGGCATTATTCGCGGAGATCTGGAAGAAAGCTTTGAAAAGGGCGGTAAGACGCTGACGCGTCAGCTCAACGGAGACAAGCGCTACAAAGACGCTGTCGGCAACGAGCGCAGCCTTTCAGGCCGCAGTCTGATGTTTGTGCGCAATGTGGGCCACCTGATGACGAACCCGGCCATTCATCTGCCAGATGGCAGCGAAGTCCCGGAAGGCATCATGGACGCCGTCTTCACCAGCGCGATCAGCACGATCGACGTTGAGGGGTACGCGAAATTCGGTAATTCAAAGCACGGGTCAATCTACATCGTGAAGCCCAAGATGCACGGGCCGGAAGAATGCGCTTTCACCAATGATCTGTTCGACGCGGTCGAGGATCTGCTGGGCCTGCCGCGCCATACGATCAAGGTCGGCGTGATGGATGAAGAGCGCCGCACATCCGCCAATCTTGGCGCTTGCATCCATGCAGTGCGCGACCGGATTGTTTTCATCAATACCGGTTTCCTCGATCGGACGGGTGACGAGATTCACACTTCGATGCAAGCAGGCCCGATGATGCGCAAGGGCGCGATGAAGGGATCTGACTGGCTGTTGGCCTATGAGGCCCGCAATGTAGCCATCGGGCTGAAACACGGTCTTTCCGGCAAGGCCCAGATCGGCAAGGGAATGTGGGCCGCACCCGATCTTATGGGCCAGATGATGGTAGAAAAAATCGGCCATTTGCGCGCAGGGGCGAATACCGCGTGGGTGCCATCACCCACTGCCGCCACACTTCACGCGCTGCATTACCACAGTGAGGACGTGTTCGAAATTCAAGGCAAGCTTCCTGAGCCGGCAAGCCTCGATGCGCTTCTCAACATACCGCTCGCAGAAAATACCAACTGGCCCGAAGATGAGCTGCGCGATGAGCTCGACAACAATTGCCAGGGATTGCTCGGCTATGTCGTGCGCTGGGTTGATGCAGGCGTGGGCTGCTCAAAGGTACCTGACATTAATGATGTCGGGCTGATGGAAGACCGGGCGACATTGCGCATCTCCTCTCAGCATATCGCAAACTGGCTGCTGCACGGGGTGGTGAGCGAGCAAATGGTGATGGACAGCCTTACCCGTATGGCGGCCAAGGTAGACGACCAGAATGCAGGCGATCCAAGTTACTTGCCGTTGATTGGCAACGAGAATGCGCCTGCGTTCCAGGCGGCGAAGGATCTGATTTTCAAAGGCGTGGAGCAGCCGAGCGGGTATACGGAGCCGCTTTTGCACCATTGGCGGCAGGTTAAAAAATCGGGCTAGCTTCCGCTGACAAGTCGTCCGCGCTTGCGGCCCATTTGAATGTTGCCGACATTGGCAACGGGTCCAGTATCGTCTGATTGCTCGCCCGCGATCTCTGTCAGCTTGTGCTCGGCAAGGACGCGTTCGAATTCCACGCCGCAGGCTCCATCGTTCGACCATACGACGCGTCCGTACAGTTCGTTGCCGCTGCAGATAATGCAGACTGAAATGCCTTCGCATGGGGGGCTGGCCAGTTCAAGCATCGCGCCAAGAACAGAAATGTTCGCCATCTGGCATTCGCGATTGCCGCTTACCGTTCGCAGGGTGACCGGAATGTCCACGGCAAAGCGTGGCACGCGGCGCTGGTCGGCTTTGGCGAGCAATTGTCTGGCTGCGAGGCTGCTCATCGGACCCTTTCGCTTGTTTTTATCTGCGACCGGGACTTATCTCCCGGCGATCCATTACAGCCCGTTTGCAAACACGATTACCTGAAATTAACCAAGCAAGCGGGCGAGCTCGATATATTCTTCGACCCGGAGAGTTTCCGCGCGGCGGGTTTCATCGATCCCGGCGGATTTCAGCGCATCCAGGGCGCCAGGCACACCCTTCAGGCTCTGCCGCAGCATTTTGCGGCGCTGACCAAACGCGGCCTCGGTCAAGCGTTCAAGCGTTCTGGGGGGAACCCCATGAGGCGCAGCGCCGGGCCTGACATGCACAATTGCGCTCATCACCTTTGGCGGCGGCGTGAACGCGCTTCTATGGACTTTCATCGCGAGTTTGGCGGTGGTGCGCCACTGCGCCAGAACGGCGAGACGGCCATAGGCCGACGTTCCCGCTTTCGCGACAATACGCTCTGCAACTTCGCGCTGGAACATGAGGGTGAGGGATAGCCATTGCGGCGGCCAGTCCGATCCGCTCAGCCAACCCACGAATAATGCCGTGCCTACATTGTAGGGCAGGTTTGACAGGACGTGAAACGGCTGGCCGTCCATCAATTGCCCGTGATCCAGCTTCATCGCGTCACCTTGAACAACGCTTAGCTGCCCCGGAAATGCGTCTGCGAGCTCTTCAAGCGCAGGCAGACACCGTGCGTCCATCTCGACCGCAGTGACATGGGCACCCGCCCGCAGCAAAGCGCGGGTCAGCCCGCCGGGGCCGGGGCCGACCTCCAGCACTCTCTGACCCGCAAGATCACCCGGAATCGCGGCAATGCGTCCCAACAATTGCTCATCCAGCAGAAAGTTCTGTCCGAGCGCCTTCGAGGCAGAAAGGCCGTGCCGGGCGATTGTTTCGCGGATCGGAGGAAGATCAGCCACGTGCTCTCGCCCGCGCGCAAGCGCCCGCCATCCTGATCGCCGCGCTCATAGCGCCGGGATCTGCCAGGCCTTTGCCCGCAATGTCGAATGCGGTTCCATGGTCTGGAGACGTTCGCACGATCGGCAAGCCCAATGTCACGTTCACGCCTTCGTCAAACTCCAGCGCCTTCAGCGGGATCAGCGCCTGATCATGGTACATGCACAGTGCCGCATCATAGGTTTCGCGGGCGCGGGGTGTGAACAGCGCATCGCCGGGGACTGGTCCGACAGCATCAATGCCTTCATTCCGCAGCGCAGCGACAGCCGGTTCGATCAGGGTGATCTCTTCAGTGCCGAATTGGCCGCCTTCGCCCGCATGCGGATTGAGTCCCGCAATGGCCAGTCGCGGCGTTTCCAAACCAAAATCCTGTTTCAGCGCCGCCGCGACGATCCGGGCCTTGTGAATAATAAGGTCGGCAGACAAAGCGCTCGGAACATCGGCCAATGCCAGGTGAACGGTCAGCGGTACCGCCCGTAACGTCGGCCCGGCCAGCATCATGACCGCATCATCGGCCGCGCGATCACAGGCGGCTGCGAAGAATTCTGTCTGACCCGGAAATTCAAAGCCGACTGCCATGAGCTGCGCTTTTGAAACGGGGGCTGTTACGATTCCGGAAGCCTCCGCCCGCAATGCGAAGCGCGTTGCCCATTGCAGCGATGCGAGCGCAAGCCTTGCGCCATCTTCGGTCGCTTGCCCTGGGTTGCACGACACATCGAGGCCCGCGATGACAGGCAGCCCGACCTGAAAAGCCATCGGCGCTTCATCAACCTGTGCAATGGGGACGACAGGGAAGTGAAAACCCGCCTGCTCCGCTGTGGCTCTCAAGACTTCAAAGCCGCCAACCACAAAGAACGGCACGCAGGAACTTTCCGCGCGCAGCCTTTCGTAACTTGCACAGATGATCTCAGGCCCTATCCCCGCCGGATCGCCAAGCGATACGGCCAGCGGGAACGGGGCGTGGGTCATTTGCGTGCGCTCAATTGTATTCGATGTAGGCGTCGTTTCGCAGATCGCGCAGGTAGCGCTGGGCGCGTTTGTTGATCCGTTCATCCTTCAGCTGCGACATCACCGCTTCGAAAGTGGGCGCACCGGCATCCTCTGGATCGTCACGCCCGCACAGCATCAGCACCCGCACACCTTCTTCGGCACTGCCAAAAGGCGGTGTCGTCTGGCCGACCTGCAGGTTAAGGATGATGTTGCGCAGCTGATCGGGAAGCGACCCGGCAGTGATCTGATCATTGGTAACAACTGTTGCGCCCAGCTCGGTGCGCGCACGCTCCGCGTCGGCGCAGCCGCGCAAATTCTGCACGAAAGAGGCGAACTGTGTGACCCGCGCTTCTACCTGCTCCTGCGTTTCACCCGGCTCGAAACTGATCGAGATCTGGCGCAGGCTCAATTGTGCGTTGTTTGGGTCGGCCATCAGCACCTGACGCTTGTTGATCAGGTAAAGGATCGAAAATCCGCCCGGAATCTCGATTGGTCCGACAAGCTGGCCCGCCTGCATCTGGCGCGCCGCATCACCCAGCGCAGTGGGTAGTTGGCTCAATCTGATCCAGCCCAAATCACCGCCAACCACTGCCGTGGTCGCCTCGGAAAACTGGCGCGCATAGGCTACAAAACTGCCGCCCTGACGCAGCTGTTCCATGATCTGCTGAGCGTTCTGAAGAACCGCCTCGCGGTTTTCCAGCGTTGCAGAGAGATAGATCTCTCCGAGACGATACTCATCCGTACCGCGCGCTTCCTCCATCCGGCGAAGCACGTCGTTCACTTCTTCCGCAGAAATATTCACGAACGGAATGACATTGCGCTGAAGCAGGTTTTCCCATGCAAGCTCGCCTTCAATCTGACGCTTGAGCGCGCTTTCCGATGATCCGATCGATTGCAGATATTCGGCCATTCGTTCAGGATTTTCGCCAAAGTTCTGCGCAGCGACCTGGTCATAAGTCTGCTGCACCTGAGCACGCTCAACCGGCAGCTCGAGCGCCCTGGCGGCCTGAATTTTCAAAGTTTCATCAATCAGGTTGCGCAAAACCTGGACCCGCAGCCTTTCAAGCTCCTGCGGCGAAAGCTGGTTTTCCGACGCCGACGTGACGAGCGCCACGCGCTGATTGATGTCTGTGCCGGTGATGACGTAGCCATTTACGACCGCCGTGGCCGAACGCTCTGGCCGTTGCTCAGCGCCCAAAATTGAAAAGTCGCTGGGAATACCGAACGGATTGTCTGCCGTGGGTACGGCTTGGCCTTGGGCGCTGGCGCCACTGGGGGCGACGGCCAATCCCATAATGCCAGCTAGTGCCAACGAGGTGACACTCTTCGAAAACAGCTTAATCGTCACGTATTCAATCCCGATCCACTAATCTTTCAAAACTTAGAAATGCTGCGCCGCGTTTCCCTTTTCGCGAGCGCAGCTTAGCCTTTAACGCCCCATGGCTTAACGCAGGCTGAGCCTGTCAATCAGGCCTTTCAGCGCCCTTTAACCGCTTTTCTCCCTGCTGCCAATTCGCGCCAGCCAAAGGCTCCACTTCTATCGGAAGCCAAGATTGCGCAGGGAGAAAAACAGCTGGAATGTGTTGCCGCGCTCTGCATCCCCTGCGGTGATGAAATCGCGCCGCCATGTCAGGCCGAATTCGATACAATCATCGGTGTATGCGACGCCAAGGCGGGTGCGGATCGGTTCAAATCCGTCGGGTGAAAACGTGGGGTCTTCCTCTTCATCAGTGAGGTTGAAAATGCCTGACCCGAATACCGACCAGTGATTGGCAAATGCGACACGGGCAGCAGCGCGCAATTCTTCGCGATCCTGAAGATCCTCAACCGTCTGGATGTCGCGGTTGAGTCGCAAATAGCCAAGTTCCAGATAGGTGCGCTGCGAACCGACAGTTGCATCGATCTCGTTCCGCCGGACGGCAAAATTGTCCTTGTCCACACGGAACCGGTGCGTGAATTTCAGATAATCGCGCCAGCGCACCTCTGTCCTGCCGACAAAGTCAGAGACCCTTTCGGAAAGGCCGGTGCCATCGGGAAAGATCGTACGCTCGGCATCGAAGCGGTATGATTGGCCGACATTTGTTTTTACCCGCCAATTAGGTTTCGTAAGCGACCAATCTATCCCCCATGTGACGCGAACGCCGTCCTCGACACGGTCATAGCCGGAGAAACGGTTAAGCGCGAAAAGATTGGAATCTTCCAGATCGATGGCGCGTGCGTCTTCATTGGGAACCGCAAGATTGCGGATCGAAGGGCTGGCCACCAGCTGGACGCGGGGTGTGAGCACCTGTGTCCCGCCGAATGCTTCGCCCACAAAAGGCCACTCGATATCGAGCGCGGCCGTGGCAATCCCGCGCGTCGTCCACCCTTCATTGCCGCGATAGATCTCAGTCTGCGTCGCGAGCGTGTTGTCGGTATGGTACACATCGGCGCGGGCCAGCCCGGTAAGGGTCACGACCTGGCCGAGCCCGGTCAGCGTGCGCAAGTCCCATTGCGCCCCTGCAAACGCGCGCTGTGTATCCTGCCCGTCATTCCGGATCAAACCAAGCGTGTTGAACTGCAATTGCAGGTTGCCACCGGCGACCGGATCCTTGAGCTGTTTCCGGTAATCGAGCGCAGGCACAGCAACTGGGATCTGCCCCTGTTCAGCATTGATACGAAGGGTCTGTGTGGCCCAGCCTGCGAGCGAGAAATAGGAATCATCGTCAATCCGCTCAAGATTGACAGTAGAGCGTAGCCTGTCGTCCCGGCTCAGATCGTACCGGCGCAGAAATGTACGGTCGCTTGTGAGGCGAACCGAACCGGTAAAACTCCATTCAGGATTGAATTGAAACTGCCCGTTGGCGAACAGATAGCCGCGCAGATCGCTTTCGGTGCTGGGCACACCCGTGAGATCGGAAACGCGGCTTGAAACCGTGGCGTAGCCGGTAATCTGATACGCACCCTTATCGGTAAGATGACGCCACTGTGCGTTCACCATCGGCGCGACTTCCGAGAAGACATAGGCGCCCAGCGTCAGATCCTTGTTATCGGCGATGCGCGTGTAATATTCGCCTGACAGCTCGAGGCCGTTGACCTCGGAAATGCGGATATTCGGGACCAGGAAGCCCGACACTGCGCTGCCATCTGTGCGCAGGGAAAGCCCCGGAAGCGGCAAGATGCGCGCACCGAACAGTTCCAGAACGGCGCCATTGAAGCGGATACGATCATCTTCCGGGTCAAAGGTGACGCGATTTGCGGTGATGCGCCAGCTTGGATCCTTCGCACAGCCATCTGCGCCTGTTACCGCGCAGGCGGTGTAGGCCGCATCGGTAAGCAGAACGGTGCCATCTTCGCCGCGCTCTCCCGATCTTGCGGCCAGCCGTCCGCCAGCTCGCAGCGCCAGAAGCAGGTCGTTCATCGCGCCGGTTTCAAACCTGTCATTCAGTTCCAGCGTTTCAGTGTAAAGCTGATTTCCGTTCTGATCGACGAACCGGATGCTTCCGATCGCTGTGATCAGCCCGGTGTTGCGGTCCCACACAACCTGATCTGCGCGGACTGACCCTTCATTGCTTCGCAGCACCACGTTGCCGCGTGCTGTCACCGTGTTGAGATTGTTGTCCGTTTCCAGTTGGTCTGCTGCGAAATTGAGCGTGCCCTCGGCAACCTCTATTGCGCGGGTCGGCCCGGTGCTGTCCGCCAGTGCTTCGTCTTGGGTCGACGCAATGGGATCATCCGGAATGGCTGTGCCGGCTGAATCTTGCGCGTAAGCAGGAGCCGACAGCGCAAGGGCGGATGCGCCTAGAACCGCCATACCGGCAGGACTCGACCAGCAGCGCAAACTTGAGCCGAGAGCGATGCGCTCGCTGACCTTCGGATGTCCTGACATGGCTTGCCTATTGCACCGCTCGCGCTTAATCGCAATCGCCATTGGTGGTACCGATCCACGCTTCCTCTTCAGCTGCCTCGCATATTGGATGATGCGTCACATTTTTTGATGTGTGAGTGCGGCTCAAATTCAATTCTTTGGGAGAACCCATGCAAATCCATTTCGTTAAGACTGCGCCGGCAGATGTTCGTCTCATCGCCCGGATCGTCAATCAGGGAGACAGTCTGGCCGATCTCGATCCGGCATTGGCTGACGGGGCGAAAGCCGCCCGCTTTGGCGGAAAGACCGGTCAGGTGTTTGAAGGGTTTGCCCATCAGGACGATTCGCTGCGCCGTGTGGCGCTGGGCGGAGCGGGTGAAAAGGCCTCGGCAAAACGCGATCTCAATGTCGAAAAGGCGGGCTCGGCGCTGGTTGCCAAGTTCCTGCGCTCGGGTGAAACCGACATGGTGCTTGATCTGGGTCATGGCGACCTTTCTGCTGAAGAGGCTGCATCCGCCTTGCTTGGTGCACGCCTGCGCGGTTGGTCCTACGACAAATACCGGACCAAACTGGCGAGCGAAAAACGCGTTTCGCTCGAGACGATTTACGTGATTAATGCGCCGTCGGGTACAGAGACTGCCTGGGATGAAGCGGCTGCAGTTGCAAAAGGGACCGAGTTCACCAAGCGTCTGATTACAGAGCCTGCGAACATTCTTTATCCGGAAAGCTTCGTTGAGCTGTGTCGCGAAGCGTTCGAGGGAACCGGCGCTGAAATCACGGTGCTGGATGAGCCTGCGATGGAAAAGCTTGGCATGGGCGCTTTGCTGGGCGTCGGCCAAGGGTCAGAGCGGGCATCGCGCATGCTTGCGATTCGCTGGAATGGCGGCGGTCAGGAAAAACCGACGGTATTCGTGGGCAAAGGCGTCACCTTCGATACGGGCGGTATCTCGCTCAAGCCGCCTCCCGGTATGGAAGACATGAAGTGGGACATGGGCGGCGCAGGCGCGGTTGCCGGCGCAATGCTGGCGCTCGTATCCCGCAAGGCGAAGGCAAACGTCATCGGCGTTATGGGCCTTGTTGAGAACATGCCCGATGGCAAGGCGCAGCGTCCCGGTGACGTAGTGACGACGATGAGCGGCCAGACCGTTGAAGTTCTCAACACCGATGCCGAAGGCCGGTTGGTGCTGTGCGATGCGCTACATTGGGCTCAGGAAGAGTATGATCCTGCACAAATCATCGATCTGGCAACTCTGACAGGCGCAATGATCATAGCGCTGGGCCACGAGCATGGCGGCCTGTTTGCCAATGATGATGATCTGGCTTCGCAGCTATCCGATGCGGGCTTTGCGACAGGCGATAAACTCTGGCGACTGCCGATCGGTCCGGCTTACGACAAGCTGATCGACAGCCCGGTTGCTGACATCAAGAATGTCGGACCGCGGCCTGCCGGATCAATCACCGCAGCGCAATTCCTGCACCGGTTCATCCGCAAGGGCACGCCTTGGGCGCACCTTGATATTGCGGGCATGGTATTTTCGGACAAGCCCGGCCACACGTGGGACAAGGGTGCGACCGGGTACGGCGCTCGCCTGCTCGACCGGTTCATCAAAGACAATGTCGAAGGGTAGGAGTTTCGCCTCATGCCAAAAATGAGGCGAAAGTCCGACCTGCCTTCGAAAATTTGCGTGGCCTGCGGCTTGCCGTTCATGTGGCGCAAGAAGTGGGAGCGGGACTGGGATAGCGTCAAGTATTGTTCAGAACGCTGCAGACGCAATAAGCCCGAGGCATCATGAAGATCGATTTCTGGCAGCTGTCTTCCGATCCAGCGGACAAGGTTTGCGCGCTGATCGCGCAGCGCGTGCTCGATTCCGGTGAACGCCTGCTGATTGCCAGCGCCGACCCTGATCAGCGCGCAGCAATTTCGAAAGCGCTATGGAAAGCCGGCCCGGAAAGTTTTCTTGCAAACGGTGAGGTTGGCGGCCCTGGCGCCGATCAGCAGCCCATTCTACTGGCAGAAGGCACAAACGCGCTGAATGCGGCCAGCTACCTAATCCTTGCAGATGGCGAATATCGGGAAACCACAGGTTTTGCGCGGGTGTTCTTGCTGTTCGACGATACAACGTTGGAGCAGGCGCGGGCGACCTGGCGATCACTTGATGGGGTGGACGAACTGGAGCGATCGTTCTTCCGGCAGGATGGCGGAAAATGGGTCAAAGTCGCCTGATCTCTTGCTCTATCGTCAGTGATCCGAGATAATTTCCCTGCATTGCATTGGGGGAAATCATGAAGCGGATTATGTTTGTTTCGGCGCTCGCCGGTTCGCTTGGCGCCTGCGGTTCGGCAGAATCGGGAGAATTCACTACCGAGGACGGATCAGACGGCGAATACGCAATCGATAGCGAGACGGGCGAAACGAGCGCGCGGATCGAAACGCCGGACGGCACAGCGACGATGCGATCCGGCGCTAACGTGCCAGTGGAGCTGCCCGAAGGCTTCTCGCTCTACCCGGGTGCGACTGTGGTTTCGAACACGCAGGTAAAGCAGGGCGATAACGCACAGGTCGTGCTGCTTAGCTTTGAAAGTGAAGACAGCCCCGAAGCGATTGCAGCACATTACAAGTCTGAAGCTGAAGCAGCCGGGGTCGACATTCAGGTCGATGCCACGATTAACGGGGGACGGATGCTTGCGGGGGAGGGTACCGATGGATCGGTGTTCTCGATCAACACAACGCGCGAGGATGGAAAAACGTCCGCACAGCTGACCACGGGAATGAAGCTCGGCAGGTAGCGTTGGCCAGCTAAGGCTTGAATATCGCTGCATGCGGGGCTAAGCGCGCGCCCATCATTACCCCGGCGCGATTTCGCGCATCTCTCAATTCAAGGAACTCACCATGGCGGTCACCCGCACATTTTCGATCATCAAGCCGGACGCCACAAAGCGTAATCTTACCGGAGCCGTTACCAAGATGCTTGAAGACGCTGGCCTTCGCGTTGTCGCTTCAAAGCGTATTCACATGAGCCGCGAGCAGGCCGAGGGCTTTTATGCCGTCCACAAGGAACGCCCTTTCTTCGGTGAACTCGTCGACTTCATGATGAGCGAGCCAGTTGTTGTGCAAGTTCTCGAAGGCGAAGACGCTGTAAAGCGCAACCGCGACATCATGGGCGCGACCAATCCGGCCGACGCTGCTGAAGGCACCATTCGCAAAGAACACGCCTTGTCTATCGGCGAAAACACTGTGCACGGTTCGGACAGTGAAGAGAACGCCGCGATTGAAATCGCGTTCTTCTTTAATGACGACGAGATTGTCGGCTAAGCGATCCTGTCCAAGATCGATTGGAAGAGGCCGCCTGATCGGGCGGCCTTTTTCATATGGGCCCTATTGCATAGCCTTCTTGGCAAAATGGGCGAGCTGCGCTGAGTGCGCGCGATGCTGCCCATCTTCGTTGCCCTGCATTTCACTGCGCATTGCGGAGATTGCATCGCTTGAAAGTTCAATGTCCAGCTCACGATAAGTCCGCTGGATCTCGCTCTCCCAATCAGCATTCAGGGCGCGGAAATCAAGCCTGGCAACGGGGCCAAGCCAACCTTCAAGCGCCGCTGCCATCCGCGCCTCTCGCAGCGCGAGTTTGCGCCGCCATTCGGCCTCGATCCAGTCCAGATCGCAATCATCGCACTGGATCGCCATCTGGTTGGCGACGAGCGAGACTGCGCTTCGCAGCACCTCGCTGTGTTCCCTCTCTGCAATAACTAGGCGAGCGTCAGGGAAAATTGCCAGCAAGGTCGACAGATCCTCGGAGAATGCCGGGACTTTCAAAACGCGTGGCTTACCCATAAGCGACCGGTGCGCAGTGTCCGTGCGCAGCATCCGCTTGAATTCGTGATAGACCGCCCACGGTTCGCGTGCTTCACTGAAAGCGGAATAGGATGGGATACGCCACTGCGATTCGTAAATCGAATGGTTGAGCGCGGCGGCGATCCAGCCCAGTTCTTCCTCAACCTCGCCGCTCGCCATGGGATGGATCACATCGATCCACGGATTGATTCGCCGCATCATCATCAGGTCAATCGCGCCCTTGAGCCTGCGAATGTCCGGAAAGCTGGGCACAGGGTGCGAGGCATCGCAGTAACGCGTCGCCGAATGGGCCGGATCAGCGGCAAGCAGCTTGTGAATCCGGGTGGTGCCGCTGCGCATGTGGCCGATCACGATAATCGGCGGAGCAATCCGGGTCGCCAGCAGCTCGGGCCTGTCACCCCACAGGATACCAAACCGCAGACGATTGCGGATGACGCGAACGATCTGGCCCCAAGCCATCGCCTTGCCAAGCGGGTTGAGATCAGCTTCGGCCTCTATCGCCAGCGTCAGCTTTTCAAGCCTCAGTCGGAAATCGGCCACATCATCGGGGTTTCTTCCCGCTATTTCCGCTTCTTCCGCGTGCTCGCCCACGGCTTTGGCGGCCGATGCCCACAGCTCGGCAGGATCGAGCGAGGGCGACGGCAGCCATCCCTTTTCCCATGCCTGATGCAGCCACCCATTGGCCTTGTCCACGATTGGCGCGCGGGCCAGCGGGTGTGGGCGTTCGGGAAGGGAGGCCATCAGATAGCCGGCCGTCGCGAAACGTATTCAGACACAGCGCGAGGGTAAAGTTGATGCTCGGCAAACTTCACCCTTTCGGCAAGGCTTGCTGCGGTCTCGCCCGCGCAAATCGCGACCCTCGCCTGGGCGAGAACCTCACCTGCGTCCAGTTCAGGCACGACAATGTGTACGCTGGCACCGGCGTGTGTGTCACCGGCTTCGATTGCGCGCCTGTGTGTTTCGAGACCTTTATATTTGGGCAAAAGCGAAGGGTGGATGTTGAGTATCCGGCCTTCCCACCGGCGCACGAATTCATCCGAAAGTATCCGCATATATCCGGCGAGGGCCAGATAATCGGCCTTGGCCTCTACCAAGGCAGCTTCCATCGCGGCATCGTGATCCTCGCGCGAATGGCCTTTATGAGAGTGAACAAAAGTTTTCACGCCTTCCGCGCTGGCGATGGCCAGCCCGGCTGCTTCGGCCTTGTTGCTTGCGACCAGCACAATTTCGAAGGTGCTGTCTTTCATCAGGCTCGCATAAAGCAGCGCCGCCATATTGGTGCCGCCGCCTGAAATGAAGATCGCGACGCGGGCCTTATGCAAGGTGCGTGGCCTCCCAATCTTCGGTAGCTGACCAAGTGCCCTGCGCGCCAGTCACCGTGCATCCGGCTGGGCCGCCCGCGATTTCCCCAATTTGCAAGACGGTTTCGCCGGCCTCGGCCAGACGAGAAGAGACACTTTCAGCATGATCCTCTTCAACGGCAAGGACCATGCCCACGCCGCAATTGAAGGTACGGGCCATCTCTGCCGGTTCGATATTCCCCTGTGCCTGTAAGAAGGCCATCAGGCGTGGTTGATCCCAGCTTGCCGCATCGACCATCGCATGCGCACCATCAGGCAAAATGCGCGGGATGTTTTCCAGCAAGCCGCCGCCAGTGATGTGCGCAAGACCGTTGATCGACCCGTCGCGGATCAAGGGCAGCAGGCTTTTCACATAAATCCTTGTCGGCTCGATAAGCGCATCAATCAGCAAACGGTCCTGGTCGAACAGAGCGGGCCGGTCGAGCTTCCAGTCAAAATCCTTGGCAAGCCGGCGCACCAGTGAATAACCATTGGAGTGGACGCCCGAGGATGCGAGGCCGAGCAGGACATTGCCCGGCGCAACCCTATCGCCTGTGAGCTGTTCACCGCGTTCCACGGCCCCCACACAAAATCCGGCCAGATCATAGTCACCATCGGAATACATGCCCGGCATTTCTGCGGTTTCACCCCCGATCAGCGCGCATCCGGCCTGTTTGCAACCCTCTGCAATTCCGGCAACAACTCGTTCCGCGACGCCATTTTCCAGCTTTCCGGTCGCGAAGTAATCGAGGAAAAATAGCGGCTCGGCGCCCTGAACGATCAAATCGTTGACGCACATCGCGACCAGATCGATGCCGACGCTATCGTGCCGATCATGGTCTATGGCCAGTTTCAACTTGGTTCCGACACCATCATTGGCGGCGACCAATAGCGGATCTTCATATCCCGCTGCTTTCGGGTCGAAGAACCCGCCAAATCCGCCCAGCTCACTTGTCGCGCCGGGGCGAGCTGTCGCTCTGGCGAGCGGCGCGATTGCTTTTACCAGCGCATTTCCTGCGTCAATCGATACGCCCGCACCGGCATAGGTATAGCCGCCGCCATTGTCTTTCGCGCTTGATCCTGTGTCCGAAGTCATACAATCCCCAAAATCATGCCCGCCTCTCTAGCCTTTCCTGCTTGGAATTCCACGCCGGTTTGGGCAAAAGGCCGCTGATTTCCCCGATGGTTGCGGCAAATACTCTTTCCGGCCCTGAAAAAGAGGCCCTTTTCAGCTCCCGAATTGCGGGATGGGCTGGCCTTCGCGGCGTAGTTGCAGCGGTGTTTGCCCTAGTCCTGCTTGGCGGGGCATACGCAATTGTACTCGCTCAGGTTTCAGGTGAGCGCGGAATCGCGCCAACTGCCTCCAGCGCCGACATCGAAGTGCGCGGGATAAAGGTGGATGAAACTGCCGATAATGCAGAGGAGGCACGGCAGCAGGCGTGGCGCAGGGCCCAGCGAGAGGCGTGGTCCCGCGTGGATGGACCGCCAATATCCGACAGTCAGCTTTCCAGCATGGTTTCATCGATTGTGATCCAGCGTGAACAAGTTGGTCCAAAACGCTATATCGCAACGCTTGGCGTTATCTTCGATCGACAGCGTGCGGCGCGGTATCTTGGCGGTGCGGCAACCGCCCGGTCGTCGGCGCCAATGCTGCTTATCCCTGTTACGGTGAGTGGCGGCACTTTCACTGCATTTGAGGTTCGCAATCCGTGGCAGCGTGCCTGGGCTGAGTACAATCCCGGCCGCAGCCGTATCGATTATGTCCGCCCGACCGGCGCTGGCGGCGATTCGCTGCTGCTGAATTACGGACAGGCCGGTCGCCGCAGCCGCGCGTGGTGGCGCTCGACCCTCGACCAATACGGAGCGGCAGATGCTCTGGTGCCGGTTGCGCGGCTTGACTATGAATTTCCCGGTGGTCCCGTGAAAGGGACTTTTACCGCCCGCTATGGCCCTGACAGCAAGGTGCTCGAGACGTTTGAGCTTACCGCGGAAACATCCGGAGCGCTGCCGGATATGCTTGCACAAGCGGTCGAGCGGATCGACTCTACCTATGAGGCCGCTCTCGCGTCTGGCAAGCTCCAGCCAGATCCCACGCTGCGCCTTGGTGCAGGAGGGGAAGTGGATCCCGCACTACAGCGTCTGATCGAGCTCGGTCGCGCGATCCAGTCCCGTGAAGCAGCCGAGCGGCGCGCGGCGGAAGCTGCGGCTTCGGGTGAAACCCCCGCAACCGACACGCCGACGCCGCCGGTGGCGGCTGCCGTTGTGCGCAGCTTTGTGGTCCAGTTCGCAACGCCCGACGCCCAGACATTTGATGGCTCCTTGTCTTCGGTACGCGGCACGGCCGGCGTTCGCGGCGTGGCGGTCACCAGTACCGCTATGGGTGGGACATCGGTGATGAGCGTAAGCTATGGCGGCACGCTCGAAGAATTGGCGGCGGCTCTGCGCGCGCGCGGCTTCACAGTGCGCCAAGGTGCGAACGCACTGGCCATCAGCCGCTGAGGCGAATGCTATGGCGAAGGCCGCAAATCCATCTGGCCAGATTGCGTTACCGCTTGTCCCGCGTGTTGACGGTAAGCCGCAGCGCATCGTGGTGGGAAATGCCAACGCGTCTGTGATCGAAGCGCTACGAGAGCCTGCGGCATGGCCGTTTCACACCGCAGTCCTCACCGGGCCGCCGCGGTCTGGAAAGTCGCTGCTTGGCACCTGGGCGATGGGGCAGGGTGTGACCGTGATTGATGGCGCTGACGCTGTCGATGAGACGGAATTGTTCCATCGTTGGAATGCAAGCCAGGAGGGCGGCTCTAAAGCGGGCGACCCTTTGCTGATTATCGCAGATAGCCAGCCGTGGACGATCACATTGCCCGATCTCGCCTCTCGCCTCGGTGGGTCGCTGCAGCTGGAGCTTGCCGAGCCGGATGATGCAATGGCGATGGAACTGATCCATGCGCTGGCGGAGCAACGAGCATTGACACTCGCAGATGGCGCGGCGGAGTATCTGTTGCCCCGCACGGAGCGCAGTTTTGAAGCCATTGAGCGGTTGATTATCGCGATAGATCGCATCAGCCTTGAACGGCAAGCGCCTGCCACCATGTCGGTCTGGCGCGCTGCGCTGGAAGCTTTGCAAGGACCGGAACAACAAAATCTGTTGTAGCCAGGATTTGCAAATCCGCCGGAATGGTGGGAGAGAATTGTGATGTTCGATCGTTTGAAAAGCTATCTGGACTCGATCCATGCGAGAGATCCGGCGCCGCGTTCTCGTTGGGAAATCTTACTATATCCAGGGGTTTGGGCGCTTGGTCTGCACCGGATTGCGCATTGGCTGTTCGACGCGAAGCTGTATTTCCTCGCCCGGTTCGTGAACCATTTCTCACGTGCGATTACCGCGATTGATATTCACCCCGGCGCCACAATCGGGAAGAATTTCTTCATCGATCACGGCTTCACTGTGATCGGTGAGACCGCCGAAATTGGCGACAATGTGACGATCTATCAGTGCGTAACGTTAGGCGGAACGAACCCGACCAACGGAAAAGGCGGCAAACGCCACCCGACGTTGGAGGACAATGTCATCATTGGTTCCGGTGCCCAGATCATCGGCCCAATTAATGTGGGCGAGCGCGGCCGGGTGGGCGCAAATGCGGTTGTGATGGAAGATGTACCTGCGGGTGCGACGATGGTCGGATTCAAGGCACGATCTACGCTGGTGCCTGCCGAGGAGTGGATCAAGGAATTCATCCCTTACGGGACCACGCCGGACTGCGAGGACGCCGAAGGAAACCGGGTGGATTGTATCGAAAAACTCGAAGGTGAGCTGGCAAATATGAAGGCGGAGATCGCAGCCTTGAAGGCTGCTGCGGTTGCGGAGCGGATACCAGATCAGCCATCGCTCGACCTTGATTCCAAGAAAAGCGGAACCGCCAACTGATGGTGCAGGTTGCCGGCCCTGGCGGGGCACCCGGACAGGTCGTTGTATTCCCTGGTAAGGCCGCCGGTCAGGTCGGCTTCGAGCGGCAAGAGCTGCAACGCATCCTCGATCTGTATGGCCGCATGGTCGCCGCGGGCCAGTGGCGCGATTATGCCATGGATTTTGATAAGCAGGCGGCCACCTTTGCAGCGTTCCGCCGTACCGCTGAGCGCCCGCAAGCGCGCGTTGAGAAACGACCGTCCCTGCGCGGCAAGCAGGGGATGTGGACGCTATTCGGCGAACATGGTCAGGTTCTCAAGCGCGGCCACGAACTGAATAATGTTCTCGCCCCGATGGAACGCAAGTTGATGAAGTCGGTCGACGGAGACTGATCAGGCTCTAGGCGGCCGCTGCAGTGGCATTCAATGATGTTTCGTTTGTCGCTGGCAGCAGGTCCTGGAGCTTTTCGGGGAGCATTGAAACAATCCCGCCGCGGATCACCTGCCAGAACGCCGACAGGCTGAGCAGGGCGGAACCGATCACGAGAGCGGTCAGCGCAAAATTCAGCTCTACCGCCCCGAATTCACGGAACAGGAACGTGAGTGCAAACAGGACATAGGCGAGCGCGGACACCAGAAGCGCCCGGCGGTCAATCGCAAGGGCGATAAGGCCAAAGCCGACATACACCGCGATAACTCCGATTGCCGCGCCGATTGCGATGTTGTTACCATCAGTCACGCCAATGAGGGCAAATATGGGGTGGGCGATCATAGGCGCGGCCAAGAGGTGGAGCCAGAACGCGACATCGCTGCGCCGAGTGGTGCGTTCACGGTCGGAAATGTCCCAGCGCATCGCAAATGCAAACACCGCGAGTCCTGCAAGAAAAACCAGAAGCAGTACGCCCTCTTCGTTGATGTTTACCGGGTCAATCGCCGCGACGACGAGAGCAATGACTGTTGCCGCGATGGCTGCGGCTCCGGCGGCGACAGTGATCGGCACCATGAACCGGCGCCAGTGAAGAAACGCGGCGCCAGCGGCAAGCAGCGCCGATACGGAGACAACAACCGCGCCGAGCTGGTCATTGCCGCTTTCCAAGATGGCGACACCAAAGCCAAGAATGGCCGCAAACACGCCGCCGACAAACGCCAACAGTAGGAGGATTGAGGGAAGCGCCATCCGGCGCTTGTTCGTGAAGAACTCGGCCAGCGGCCAGGAGACTGCCGCAACCAAAAGGCCGGAAAGCGAAATCTGAAGGGCGTCCTTGAAATTGTTTGCCTCAGTCCATGCACGCAATTCTGCGTCGGTCACGTCCCGCTGGGCAATAGAAAGCCAGCTTTCAGCCGGGCCGAAGGAACCTGCCAGCGCCTGTCCGATAGCACCGACGGCGAGCAATAGGATCACTATGCCGATCGCGACAAAAATATCATTGAAGCTGTTGATCAGCCTGAAGTTTTCTTCCGAAGATCGCGGCAGTTCGCGGACCTGGGTCATATAGCCGCGAAAACTTTTGGCTGCCTCGGGGCTGAGCGCACCAGCAGCTACAGCAGAATTGATATCGTCTTCGGAATACATCGACATATCTCCCAATCGCACGTGGAGATACGGCAAGGTGTGTTACTGTGTCAATACGGCTGTCCGGCGCGGGCAAAAGCAATGGCCCCCGCACATCGCTGTGCGAGGGCCATCAAACTTTCAGCACTTTGAAAATATCTTACCCGCGCGCGCTGTCCGGGCCGGTCCCGGTCACTTTCTGCATCGCAGTCAGGATTGCGCCCGATTGCTCTGAGCCGCTCTGCGGTGCCTTGAGGTTGGAATATTCGCTGATCTTGTCCCAGTTTTCGGCAAAGCCTTCGACAGTGCGTTCGCCATCGGGCAGCCAAACCGCATCGTTCATCACAGTCCATGCGCTGTGGTAGCCACCGGCGCCTGCGCCAACGATGGCGTTGGTCGGTGCATCTTCGCTGACAAGGAAGAGCGCAGCCGGAACAACGTTGACCGGATCGAAAAGTTTAAATGCTTCTTCGGGGAAGAGGTCTTCTGTCATCCGCGTGCCGGCAACCGGCGACAGCGTGTTGCAGCGGATATTATACTTTGCACCTTCAAGCTGAAGCGTCTTGGTCAAACCGGCAAGGCCTAGCTTTGCGGCGCCATAGTTTGCCTGACCGAAATTGCCGAAAAGACCGGTGGAAGAAGCCGTCATCAGAACGCGGCCATAAGCCTGTTCGCGGAAGGTTTCCCAGCACGCTTTTGTTACAAAAGCCGAACCCGTCAGGTGCACCTTGAGCACGAATTCAAAATCATCCGGGGTCATTTTATGGAATGTTTTGTCGCGTAGTACGCCGGCATTGTTGATGAGGATGTGCACGCCGCCCCATTTTTGCTTGGCGTCGGCAACCATTTTTTCCATCTGCTGGTATTCGGTGACCGAGCCGCCGTTCGACATTGCGTCGCCGCCCATGGCCTTGATCTCTTCCACTACTTGAAGAGCCATATCGGAATGGCCGGTCCCGTCGCGCGAACCGCCAAGGTCGTTCACAACCACCTTTGCGCCGCGGCGCGCGAGCTCGAGTGCATATTCACGGCCCAGACCGCCGCCTGCTCCGGTGACGATGGCGACCTTGTCTTTGAAGTTGATGCTCATGGGGGTTCCTTTCCTGCGTCTTCGTTATTGGCTTCGGCGCGGTTGACGCGTCCGTAAACTTGTGGGGCGCTGCGTGGCAGGATTCGTGCTGCGTTGCAACAGGGCGCTTTGCGAACCTTGCGCGCCGTAGGGTCAGGCCTGCAAGTTAGAGCGCTTCAAGGGCGGAAATGAGGCCTGCAAGCGAATCAATTACAGCATCGGCACCCAGTTCGTCTGCCGGCTTGTCACAATAGCCATAAGCTGCGGCGATCACTGGCACATCGGCAGCGCGGGCCGCTCTCACATCGTATGTCGAGTCCCCGACAAACACGAAACTGCCGCCGCCGCAGCGCCGCTGTGCTTCGAGAACGGGCTCTGGGTGGGGTTTTGAAAGGAAAGTGCCGTCTTCCCCTTTGCCCATGCTGTCACCGCCAATGACCGTTTCGAACGGTGCGATGAAATCAAGCTGCGTCAGGATCGAGCGGGCGAAGTCTTCGAACTTATTTGTCACCACCGCGCATTTGACGCCGCGAGCGGTCAATTCTGCGACCACTTCGCGCGCGTGCGGATACGGCGAGGAATGCACAGCGTTATGTTTCGAATAGTATTTGAGCATCGCCTTGTAGAGGTTACGGAATTTATCATCCGGCATCCCGCCCTGCGCTTCGATTGCGCGTGCCAACATGATCTTGGCACCACCGCCGATCAGATCTTTTGACGAGTCGACGGGCACAGGTTCAAATCCGCCAAGGCGAAGGGCATGGTTCACCGCCGCGCCCAGATCGCGGAATGTATCCAGCAATGTGCCATCAAGATCGAAGCCGACCGCGCTGAAAGGAAAGTCACTCATCCGCCACCGCGTGAAGGAACAGACTTCAATCTGCAAGCATTTGATGGCAAGCGCGCTGCAACGCCAAAAATGCTATGGGATATACATGACTGACTTCGCCGCCATCATCCTCGCCGCTGGCAAAGGCACCCGCATGAAGAGCGATCTTCACAAAGTGCTCCATCCGATCGCGGGCAAGCCGATGCTGATGCACGTGCTCGGCAGTTTGGCCGCCCTTGATCCAAAGCATACGGTGGTTGTCGTCGGTGATCGGCGTGAACAGATCGACGAAGCGCTCGAAGGACGCGGGGTGTCCACGGCACTGCAGGATCCGCAGGAGGGCACTGCCCATGCCGCTCTTCAGGCAAAAGGGGCGTTGGCTGGGTATTCAGGCAATATCCTCGTGACTTTTGGCGATGTGCCCATGGTGACGGCGGAAACCATCAAGCGATTGATCGCCGCACTCGATGGCGAAGCGAAGGTGGCGGTGTTGGGATTCCGACCGGTTGATGCGTTAGCTTATGGTCGGGTTATCGCCGATAAGGACGGTACAGTTCGCAAGATGGTCGAGTTCAAGGATGCGAATGCGCAGGAACGCGCTGTCAATCTCTGCAATTCAGGGCTGATTGTCGCACATTCGGACGATATGTGGCCGCTGCTTGATGCGGTCGATAATGACAACGCCCAGCAGGAATATTATCTGCCTGATGTCGCGACCGGCGCAATTGCACGCGGTGACAAGGTTGTGGTTGTCGAATGCGATCCCGATGAAGTGGCGGGTATCAACTCGCGCTCCGAACTTGCCGGCGCGGAGCAGCGCTGGCAGGCAGAACGGCGTGAACAGGCGATGGCAGAAGGTGCGACATTAAGGGCACCCAATACCGTGTTTTTCAGCCATGATACGGTGCTGGGCCGGGATGTAACAGTTGATCCGCATGTCGTTTTTGGCCCCGGTGTTACGGTCGCCGATAACGTCCATATCAAGGCATACACGCACCTCGAAGGAGCGACGCTGGCGAGCGGTGCACAGGCAGGCCCCTTCGCCCGCCTGCGCCCTGGCGCGGTGATGGAGGAAAACAGTTTCGTCGGCAATTTTGTGGAAATGAAGAAGGCGACCCTCGGCAAGGGGGCAAAGGCAAGCCACCTTTCTTATATCGGCGACGCAACAGTGGGGGCGAACGCCAATATCGGCGCTGGCACAATCACGTGCAATTACGACGGATACTTCAAATACCACACCACCATTGGTGAGCGTGCGTTTATCGGATCGAACAGCGCTTTGGTCGCGCCGGTCACCATCGGTGCGGACGCCATTGTTGCAGCAGGCAGCACGGTGAGCCGTGACGTTGGCGCAGGCGAATTGCGCATGGTCCGCGCAGAACAGCTGGTGAAGCAGGGCTGGGCGGACAGATTTCATGACACGATGAAAAAAAAGAAGGCGGGTCAGACCAGCGGATCGAAAAAGAGCAAGTGACTGACCAGGCCGATCTTGAATGCTGGCTGTGCGGACGTCCTTTCGAAACGCTGATCGAATGGCATCATCCGGTTCCCAAGTCCAAGAAGGGGCGGGGCACTGTCCCGGTTCATCCGATCTGTCACAAAACGATCCACGCCAACTTCACCAATTCCGAACTGGCCAGGATTGGTGAGGATGCAGAGACAATCTTGACAAATCCCGCGATGGCGAAGTTCCTGAACTGGATCGCAAAAAAGCCGCCTGATTTTCACGCACCGACGCGGGGCTGATGGCGCATCCGGGAACCAATGCGGCGCGTATCTGCTGATAAGATAAATCAATTATCAGGAGCGCTAAATGGGTATCGGGAAATGGGTTGCAGCGGGCGCAGGACTTGCGGCAATTGGTGCGGTGGCATCCTATGCTCAATATCGCGATACTGAAGAGCCGGATTATGAGATCCTTAAGCAGGACGAGGCGTTTCAACTTCGCGACTACCCACCCATGATCGTAGCCGAAGTAACTCATACAGGCAGTCGCCGCAGGGCAAGCGGTGCCAGTTTCCGCCGCCTTGCCGCTTATATATTTGGTCAGGACAGGCCCGATGGAGGCGAAACGATTGCGATGACCGCTCCGGTCCTGTCGGAGCGTGTCGATCAGGACGCGAAAATCGCCATGACTGCGCCAGTGCTTCAGGAAAATGTATCAGGTGATACCTGGCGCATGCGTTTTGTGATGCCGTCCAAATACACAATGGACACTTTGCCCACTCCGCCTGCCGATATCACACTGACTGAAGTGCCCGCACGCCGCGTCGCAGCGGTTCGTTTTAACGGCTATTCCAACAATGCGGATACCGCGATCATGGAGCAGATGCTCACGGATTGGATGGCGGAGCAAGGCCTGACCAAGGTTGGTGGCCCGGTATATGCGGGATATGACGGGCCAGGAGTGCCAGGGCCATATCGCCGCAACGAGGTGATGTTCGAAGTGGCGGCCGATTAGGGATCGACCGCCGGCTTCGCGGGGGTACCGTTCAGGAGACAGCTATTACGCGTCTTCAAGCGTGCGGATTGTTGAAGCGGGCTTGTGCCCGGCTTCGCGTTCCCACTGCTCAAATTCGCTGCGGCTCAGCAGGTAGCGGTCACGCGCTTCGTGGAAACTGATGACACGGTCATGCACAGCCTGAACAACATCGGCCTTCTTGGACTTGGACCAGTAGACCCGGTGTGATTTCGGCAAGCCGTACTGCTTGATCGCGTCGGCGATGGAAAGGTCGCGGGGGTAAGCCATTAAACTAACTCCTTCTTATTTAAGCCCCAAATTTCACAACGCCCCTTGTTGCGAGAAGGAGATTCAGCGGTGAAGGCTTAATGCGGAGCTTCCAGGCGTGGTTAATTTTGCGTTAGCAACACCCTCCGTGTCCTACCTGCGATGAGTTGAGTACGAAGTGTCGGACTGTTTTACACCGCGTCATTTTTCCACAGGATATCAGGCACAAGAAAGGGGCGGCTCCATCGCTGAAACCGCCCCCTTCAAACCCGTTTGAGTCGCTCAACCGGTTAGTCAGCCGCCGTTCTTTTCATCCATCAGCTGTTGCATCAGATAGATGTACTGCAGCGCCTGAAGTTTGGCGCGCTGTTCATTGTCCACGCCTCCGGAGTGCCCGCCTGTCATGTCTTCAAAATAGTAATAGGGCTGACCCAGCTCTTTCAGCCTGGCCGCCCCCTTGCGTGCATGGGCGGGATGGGTGCGATCATCTGCGGTGGATGCCCATAGGAACGGGGTGGGGTAGTCCACGCCTTCCGTGATCTTTTGGTAAGGAGAATAACCCTCAATCCATTTGCGCTGTTCCTCAATCCGTGGATCGCCATACTCGCCGATCCACGACGCGCCGCGCCCGATCAGGTGGTATCGCAGCATATCGAACAGCGGGATCGCAACAATCGCCGCGCCGAACAGGTCTGGCCGCTGTGTGAACGCAGTGCCAACGAGCAGTCCGCCCTGCGAGCCGCCCTGAATTCCGAGGTGGTCAGGCGACGTGAAGCCGCGGTCAACCAGATCCTGGCCGACAGCGATGAAATCATCCCAGGTGCGCTGCTTGTTTTCGCGAATGGCGGTCTGGTGCCAGCCCGGACCGAATTCGCCCCCGCCGCGCAGGTTGGCGAGCACATAGGCGCCGCCCTTTTCCAGCCACAGCTTGCCAGTCGATCCAAGATAGCCTGGGAGACGAGGGATCTGGAAACCGCCATAACCGCTCATCAAAACCGCGGTTTCGCCGTTCATTTCCATGCCCGCAGGCTTTACGACGAAATACGGGATCTTGGTGCCGTCTGCGCTGGTGGCCTCGTGTTGCTCGACCTCCATGCCTGCCTTGTCAAAATAGCTTGGGCTGGTTTTGAGCCTTTGCGGATCAGCGCTGCCGTCCGAATAGTAAAGCGTTGTCGGGTTCAGAAAGTCGGTGACGGTGAACATGATCTGGTCCGTCTCGTCCGACGATGCCGCAATGCTGACAGTCGCATTATCTGGCAGATTGACCTTCTCGCTCACCCACGCGCCGTCCACGTAATTGAACTGCAGAACCTTGCCGACGACATTGTCGAGCATGCTGACGAACAGCGCATTGCCTGTGATTGAACCGCCGCGCTTCGTCTGGCGGTCGCCCGGCGCCCAGACCAGCGTCTTGCTCGCGCCGTTGGGGTCGGCCTTCCATTCTTCCAGATTGACCGCGATCAGACTGTCAGCTGGGAAATTCTGACCGTCCACCTCCCATTCGACATCGGTTGAATAGAGCAGATGACCATCGACGATGCCGTATGGCGAAGCCTTTTTCGGTATGTCGAGCTTGATCCAATCATCATCGATTGAGACGTAATATTCGCTCTCATGAAAGCTGACCCCGCGAAATGCGGTCATCGCATGGACAGTGCCTGCGCTGTCTCTCAGCAGGCTGGCGCCTGCCCACACATCGCTTGGCTCACCGCGGAAAACTTCGGGTGCGTCGGCAAGAGCGGTGCCTCGGCGCCACACGCGGCTCGTGAAAGGATACTCGCTTTCCGTCAGCGTTCCTTCGCCGAAGTCACGGCCAACAAGGAGCGTGTCCCCGTCGATCCACTGCACGCCTCCCTGGCTCTTTTCCTCGATTGCAAAGCCGCCTTCGACAAAGCTCTTCGTCGACGTGTCGAATTCGCGCATGATCGTCGCATCTTCGCCGCCATCAGACAGCGCGATCATGCATTTGGTGAGGGCAGGGGGCAGGCAGGTCGAACCCTTATAGACCCATTCCTTCCCTTCCTCTGCGGCCAGCGCGTCGATATCGAGCACTGTTTCCCACTCGGGCTCGTCGGTCTGGTAACTTTCCAGCGTGGTGCGGCGCAGCAGGCCCTTGGGGTTCTGCTTGTCCTGCCAGAAATTGTAGAGGCCATCGGGGCGGAAGCTCACGTATGGGATGCGGTCTTCGCTATCGTAGATCGCCAGCGCCTCGCTTTTGAGCTGCTCGAAACGCGGATCGGTTTCGAGTGAAGCCAAAGTACGCTCGTTTTCCTTCTCGACCCAAGCGAGCGCCTCGTCGCTGCGGGCTTCTTCAAGCCAGATATACGGGTCCTGCTCCGGGCCTGGCACGCCCGTTTCATCGATGTGGTCGTCGGCAAGAGCGCTTGTGGCGGCTGGGATAGTCATGGCCGCTGCCAATGCCAAAGTGATTGCGCGTGTTGAGACAAGCTTCAAGTGTCCTCTCCTATGGGATTTCTGCCATGGAGTGTGGCCCTTCAAAGCGCGGTTGTGAAGGGGGAAAGCATGGGCTTCCAAACATCACTCTGTCCCAGTTGTCCAGCGCGATCCGCGAGCTAACTGGCCGGGCTAAATGCCTCAAATTGTAACGTTACAGCTCTTTACGCAGGAGAGTGAACACCCGTTAACGATTGAGGCTTTACCACACGGTCAGCGCATAAGACGCGGACAATTCGAGGAACGAGATATGACACGGGTAACGAACGCAGTTGAGGAACTTGGCAGCAGCACACTCTGGATAAACGGTCAGGCCGAGGCGGTGACGATGATATGGGTGTCTGAATCGCATGCTGAGCTGATTGTGGATTCAAGCTTGCGCCTGCAGTCTGATCAGCTGACGGCACTGGTCATTCGCGGATTTCTGAGCCTCCCGATGCGCGTTGAGGTGAAGACGGGCGGCCATGTGGTGCTGCGCTTTGTCCAGCGCCCGCACCCTTCGGTGATCGAAGTGATCGTTTCTGACCTGCTGGAAGCGAACATCGCCAAAGCGCGCGAGGCGCTCGAAGAAAATGCGAAGCCGCTGAGTCATGTCTGCGATCTGGAGGCGTGGGAAGACCAGTCTCACGCAGGTATTTTGCTGCAACGGGCGCTGGGCGCTTATCATCAAAGCTCTCAGGCGGCTTGATTATCGATCCGTCTGAGCGACAAAAAAGGGCGACCCGCGGGCCGCCCTTTTCGTGATTTCGATGAGTCGACGCGTTCAGGCTTCGACGTGCTCCGCGAGAACCGTCAGGCCGTTCTCGCCCACTTCGGCAAAGCCGCCGCGCACTTCGATTGTCTCAGGCGCGCTGCCCTCGGTCTTGTAGACCTGTACCGCTCCGTCCCGGATGGTCGACATGAAGGGCGCGTGGCCTTCAAGCACACCGAATTCGCCTTCGCTGCCGGGGACCACGACCATGTGGACGTCTTCCGAACGAACCAGTTTGGCCGGTGTTACAAGTTCAAAGTGGAGTGCCATCTGGTTTAGGCGTCCTCAGCCAGCTTTGCAGCTTTCTCAACCACCATGTCGATGCCGCCAACCATGTAGAAGGCTGCTTCGGGCAGGTGATCGTATTCACCGTCGACCACTGCCTTGAACGATTTAACAGTGTCTTCGAGCTGAACGAACAGACCCGGAATATTGGTGAAGACCTCAGCCACGTGGAATGGCTGCGACAGGAACTTCTGGATCTTGCGCGCGCGGCTGACGGTGAGCTTATCTTCTTCCGAGAGCTCGTCCATGCCGAGAATGGCGATGATATCCTGAAGCGACTTATACTTCTGCAGCGTTTCCTGAACGCGGCGAGCGGTTTCGTAGTGTTCCTGACCGACAACGCGCGGCTCGAGAACGCGGCTGGTCGAATCCAGCGGGTCAACCGCCGGATAGATGCCGAGCTCGGAGATGGCGCGCGACAGGGTGGTCGTGGCGTCAAGGTGGGCAAACGACGTGGCAGGGGCAGGGTCGGTAAGGTCATCGGCAGGAACGTAAATCGCCTGAACCGATGTAATCGAACCCTTGGTTGTCGAGGTGATGCGCTCTTGCAGGTTGCCCATGTCGGTCGACAGGGTCGGCTGATAGCCCACTGCCGAAGGAATACGGCCGAGCAGCGCGGACACTTCCGAACCGGCCTGCGTGAAGCGGAAGATGTTGTCGACGAAGAACAGAACGTCCTGGCCTTCCTGATCGCGGAAATATTCCGCCATGGTCAGGCCCGACAGCGCAACGCGGGCACGCGCTCCGGGAGGCTCGTTCATCTGGCCGAAGACGAGCGCCACTTTCGAACCTTCGCTGGTGGCGTTGCCATCGGCGTCCTTGGCGATAACGCCAGCGTCGAGGAATTCGTGATAAAGGTCGTTGCCCTCACGGGTACGCTCACCCACGCCCGCGAACACGGACACGCCGCCATGGCCTTTTGCGATGTTGTTGATGAGTTCCTGAATAAGCACGGTCTTGCCCACACCGGCGCCGCCGAACAGGCCGATCTTGCCGCCCTTCGCATACGGGGCAAGGAGGTCGATCACCTTGATACCGGTGACGAGAATGTCCGCTTCGGTCGACTGGTCGACAAATGCCGGAGCCTCTGCGTGGATCGGCGAGGTCATATCAGCGCCAATCGGCCCGCGTTCGTCGATCGCTTCGCCGACCACGTTCATGATGCGGCCGAGCGTTTTCGGGCCGACCGGCACAGAAATCTGCGCACCGGTGTTGACGACTTCCTGACCGCGAACGAGGCCCTCCGTCGCGTCCATCGCGATGGTGCGAACGGTGTTTTCGCCAAGGTGCTGAGCAACTTCGAGGACGAGCGTCTTGCCGTCATTCTTGGTCTCAAGCGCGGAGAGGATCGCGGGCAGTTCGCCGGGGAACTGCACGTCGACGACAGCGCCGATGACCTGGCTGATCGTGCCGTTGGTGGTCTGGTTGAGGACTGGTGCGGTGGCCATGTGTGTTTCCTTAGCCTTCGTTTAGAGCGCTTCTGCGCCTGCAATGATTTCGATGAGTTCGGTGGTGATCGCGGCCTGGCGGCTGCGGTTGTACTGGATCGTCAGCTTGTTGATGAGGTCGCCTGCGTTGCGCGTGGCGTTGTCCATCGCGGTCATCGAGGCGCCTTGCTCCGATGCCTCACGCTCAAGCAGAGCGCCGAAGATCTGCGTTTTGACATAGCGCGGAAGCAGCTCTTCAAGGATTTCCTCTTCGCCCGGCTCGTATTCGACAACAGCGTCGGTTTCCTCAGCCGTTTCAGGTGAGGGGACCGGGATCAGCTGGTTGACAGTCGGGTTCTGAACCAGTGCCGATTGGAAGGTCGGATAGATCAGATGCGCAATGTCGAACTTGCCTTCTTCGAACATCCCGATGAGCTCTGCCGCAATCGCGTCAGCTTCTTCAAAGCCCGGAGTTTTGACGGTTGAGGTGTCAAAACCCTTACCGATCTTGTCCGCATATTCGCGTTTGAGCGGTGCGCGGCCTTTCTTGCCCACGAGGTAAAACTCGACCTCTTTGCCCTCGGCAAGAAGCTCCTGCGCCTTGGCCTTGGCAGCCTTGACGAGGTTGGAGTTCAGACCGCCGCACAGGCCTTTATCGGTATTTACGACAACCAACAGGTTGCGCTTGTCCGAACCAGTGCCAGCCAGCAACTTCGGTGCGCTGTCGCCCGAAACCTTGCCAGCGAGCGAGGCCATCACAGCAGCGAGACGCTCCTGATAGGGGCGTGCGGCTTCCGCAGCTGATTGCGCACGGCGAAGCTTCGCTGCGGCGACCATCTGCTTGGCCTTGGTGATCTTCTGGGTCGATTTAACCGACCCGATCCGATCCTTGAGTTCCTTCAATGAGGGCATTGGAAGCTACCTCTTAAGCGAACTGCTTGGCGAATGCTTCGAGCGCGGAAACGGTGCGGTCTTTCACATCGCCTTCGAACTTGCCGCTTTCACGGATGTCCTTGAGGACGTCGGCGTGTTCGCCGCGGAAGAATGCGAGCATCTGCTCTTCATATTCGTTCACACGTTCTACCGCGACATCATCAATGTAGCCATTGGTGCCAGCGAAGATTGAAACGGTCTGCTCTTCAAACGGCATCGGCGAGAACTGAGCCTGCTTGAGCAATTCGGTCAGGCGTGCACCGCGGTTAAGCAGTTTTTGCGTCGAGGCATCGAGGTCCGAACCAAACTGCGCGAACGCAGCCATTTCGCGGTACTGCGCCAGGTCCAGTTTCATCGAACCCGAAACCTTCTTCATCGCTTTGGTCTGCGCGGCGCCGCCCACGCGGCTAACCGAAAGACCCACGTTAATCGCCGGGCGGATACCCTGATAGAACAGGTCGGTTTCAAGGAAGATCTGGCCATCGGTGATCGAAATCACGTTGGTCGGAATGTAGGCTGACACGTCGCCGGCCTGCGTTTCGATGATCGGCAGCGCGGTGAGCGAGCCGTGGCCGTTATCAGCGTTCATCTTAGCAGCGCGCTCAAGCAGGCGACTGTGGAGATAGAACACGTCACCCGGATAAGCTTCACGGCCCGGAGGACGACGCAGCAGGAGCGACATCTGACGATACGCAACCGCCTGCTTGGAAAGATCATCATACACGATCACGGCGTGCATGCCGTTGTCGCGGAAGAATTCACCCATCGCGCAGCCGGTGTAAGGCGCGAGATACTGAAGAGGGGCAGGCTCAGAAGCCGTCGCGGCGATAACGATAGAGTAATCCATCGCGCCGTTCTCTTCGAGTTGCTTCACGATCTGGGCAACGGTCGAACGCTTTTGGCCGACGGCTACGTAGACACAGTACAGTTTCTTCTTCTCGTCATCGCCCGCGTTCACACCCTTCTGGTTGATGAAGGTGTCAATCGCGACAGCGGTCTTGCCGGTCTGACGGTCGCCGATGATGAGCTCGCGCTGGCCGCGACCAACTGGAACGAGAGCATCAACAGCTTTGAGGCCGGTCTGCACAGGCTCGGAAACCGATTCACGCGGGATGATGCCCGGCGCTTTCACTTCGACGCGCTTGCGCTCAACGTTTTCAATCGGGCCCTTGCCGTCAATCGGATTGCCCAAAGCGTCGACAACGCGGCCCAGCAGGCCCTTGCCAACTGGAACGTCAACGATGGTCTCGGTCCGCTTGACTGTGTCACCTTCTTTAATCTCGGCATCAGAGCCGAAGATGACGACGCCGACATTGTCGGCTTCGAGGTTCAGAGCCATACCCTGAACGCCATTGGCGAACTCAACCATCTCACCAGCCTGAACTTTGTCGAGGCCATGGATGCGGGCGATACCGTCACCCACGCTGAGAACGGTGCCAACTTCGCTGACTTGCGCTTCGGTACCGAAATTGGCGATCTGGTCTTTGATGACCTTGGAGATTTCTGCTGCGCGGATTTCCATGTTTCTAGTCCTTTAGGCCTTCATTGCCTGGGAGAGAGAATTGAGACGGGTGCGGATCGAGGCGTCAATACGCTGCGATCCGATTGTGACGACGAGACCACCGAGCAAATCGGGATCAACATCGGCAGAAAGCATTACTGTGCGGCCTTCGCGGGCGGTCAGTTTGTCTTTGAGGGAAGAGAGCTGAGCGTCGCTGAGCGGATGAGCGCTGGTTACCTTGGCTGTCACTTCACCGCGCTGGGCTGCGGCGATCGTTTTGAACGCGGCAATTATTTCGGGCAGAGCGGAAAGCCGGCGGTTCGATGCAAGCACACCAAGAAAGTTCGATGTAAGATCAGCGAGACCAAGATGCTTGGCCACAGCGCCGATCGCCTGCCCCTGCGCATCGCGCGAGAGCTGCGGGTTGGTGGTGGCCGCTGCAAGATCGTCTGATTCGCTCAGCGCATCACTCAGCTTTGCGAGATCGGATTCGACGGACGTAACCGTCCCCGCCTCGCTGGCGAGTTCGAATAGAGCAGAAGCGTAACGGCCTGACAGGCTGGCCTGAATACCGGCGGAAATATCCACGCGTTTCGATGTCCTTTAGGATCTTCGAGAATAACGATGCATCGCCTCGATTTAAGATACCCTGATAAGGGTGTCCGGTGAGGCTGGCGCGCGCCTAGCAATGTCTATCTGATTCCGCAAGCGATGGGGCAGGGATTGTTTTGCATCACAAGTTGCGCTTGAATCAAACCATGTGCCGTGTTAGGCAATCTTACCGATTGGTAAGCTCAGTGCGAGCTGCAGTGCTAAGGGGATAAGTTTATGCAAGTCACACCAATGGCTCCGCAATGCGGCGTGGAGGTTTCCGGCATTTCACTCGCATCGTGCAGTGATGCTGAGATGGAGCAGATCAAGCAAACGATTTATCAGCATGGCGTGGCGGTATTTCGCGATCAGGAATTCTCGCCGGAAGACCACATTACATTCGGTCGCCGCTGGGGCGGGATCGATGTGAACAATTATTTTCCTCTCAACAACGATTTCCCGGAAATTGCCCTGGTGAAGAAGGAAGCCCACGAATCCACCAATATCGGCGGTGCGTGGCATACCGACCATTCCTATGACCAAATCCCCGCGATGGGATCGGTGCTGGTAGCTCGCGACCTTCCGCCGAGCGGCGGGGACACCGAATGGGCACATATGGGCGCGGCGTATGATGCGCTGCCAGACGATATCAAAGATCAGATTGAAGGTCTGGAGGCGTTCCACACCGCCGACCATGTATATAAGGCCGATGGCCTTTATGCGCAGACCGACATGGGCAAAAACCTGCGCGGTCAGGATCTTAAAACGGGCGCAATTCACCCGGTGGTGATCCGTCATCCGCACACTGGACGCAAGCTGCTATACGTCAACGGCGGTTTCACAATCCACTTCGTCGGGCAAACCCGCGAAGAAAGCCTGCCGCTGCTGCAGAAGCTGCTGGATGCCGCTGTGATGGAAGGCAATCGCTGCCGCCTGCAATGGAAGCCCGGCACAGTGGCGATCTGGGACAATCGTACGACCTGGCACAATGCGATCAATGATTACGCAGGCCACCGCCGCGAAATGCACCGCATTACGCTTAGCGGTGAGGCATTGGCGGCTTAAAGCTCCTCGTCAATTCCCTGGATGGCGGCTGCGGCCTCGCAAGAATACACCAGCCGCTCGTTCGGGCGGTCGGGCAATTGCGCAATCACACCTGATTGCTGTTCTCCCAGTATCCGCGCCGCGTCGAGCACGCCGCAGGCGGGGGGGGCATAGGCGGAGCGCACATCGCGTGCTGCCTGCATCGCCGCGCTGCCGAGCAGGTATCGGTCAGTGCGAAATGTGCGCGTTTGTGGATCGTACGAATTGATTGCAACAGCGGCTTCATCGCCGGGTACCAGCACGCGCGACCATTCGCCATTCGTCAGCCCGTACTGAGTACGCCCGTTGACGCAGCCATCGGCTCCCCATGAAAACTCGACATCATCCGTGCGCGCGCCTGTGATGCGGCTGCGTTCTGGCACCAGAGTGCATATCAGGGTTCCATCACCCGATTGCGAGCCAGCCTGCAACACATCGCCATCTGTCCCCATCTCTTCCATTGCGCCGGAGACGCGGTCTTCGATTTCATTGTAGCCGGGGCGGCCCAGCCACACGAGCACTGTCCCTATCAGCGCCGCAAAAGCAACACCGGCCGCAATAAAGGCGCGCGTCTGATAGGCGGCGTTTGTTTCCGGATCCTGTCGATGTCTGCCGCGCATTTGCGAAGCGACATAACCGCCTCCGATCGCCGTGAGCAGCAGGATAAGCGCCATCGCCATCGCATTGTCGCGTTCCTCCATAACCTCCAGCTGCGCCTTGATACGAGCATCGGCTTTCGCCTCGCGCAGCTCGTTTTCTCGCGCGGCAATGCGTGCCTGCGCCTCGGCGCGCTCAGCATCGAAACGGGCGCGTTCCGCAGCGTTCAGCTCATCTATGGAACGGCAGGGCAGCGCGTTGGTGCGCGGCTCTATATCATTGTCGCGCAGAAACGGCAGGAGCTCGCGCAAGCTCACCGCAAAGTAAAACTCCGCGTCCGATCCATCCGAATCCGCGCCAAAGCTGTTGACGCCAAGGACCCGCCCACAGCCATCGAGTAGCGGCCCGCCCGAATTGCCGCGCGCTATCGGTGCGGTGTGAAGAATGGTGTCGAACTGGCGGCTGGGCCGCTCACCAGACAGGAAGCCGCGGCTTTTGACCGGCGGCTGGGAATTGAAGATATCACTGATTTCCAGACCCTGAGCGAGATCCACATTCATCGGATAGCCCACCGCCGAAACCTCGCCCATATTGCCGCTGACACCGCCAGCAAAAGTGAGCGGAGGCAAACGCAGCGCGCTGTCAGTAATCTCAATCAGCGCAAGATCATTGCGAGGGCTCACAGCAACAGTTTTCACGAAGGCGCTGTCACCCCCTTCGCTGGGGACGATGCCGATGCGCAATGTGTCATCTTGCAATGCTTCGCGAATGACATGGGCGTTGGTAACGATACGCGTAGGGGTAACAGCGAAGCCGGTGCCATGCGTTACGGGGATGAGCTGCTCGCCCGATTGGCTTATCAGAACCACACGAACGACACCGCGCGCAGCCGCATCCACGTCACCCGGATCGGCAAAAGCGGGGGCGGCAACAAGTGCGAGAAAAGCGAGCCAGATTTTAAGAAGCACTCTCATTCTGCGTTCCTTTACCCGCGCTGTAACATTGACCGCAAGCTTCGGGATGCGCTGTATTGTGGGATGTGCGACACCATGACTCATGACTAACGCAAACGAACTGACCGATGAAGAGTGCTGGAAGATCGCTCTTGCCAAGGACCGCCGCTACGACGGCGCCTTCGTAACTGGCGTTCATTCGACCGGAATATATTGCCGTCCAAGCTGCCCTGCGCGCGCACCCCTGCGCAAAAACGTGCGCTTTTATGCAGGCCCGGCTGGTGCGGAGGCTGCGGGTCTGCGGGCGTGCAAGCGGTGTTCACCCAATACCCAAAGCGCAGAGGAAGCCTGCGTCCTTGCAGCAATCGCAGCGATCAGAGCCCATGGTGCGCAGACGCTCAATCAGCTGGCCGAGCTGACAGGTTATTCGCCAACGCATTTCCAGCGGCTTTTCAAACGCACGGTTGGAATGTCGCCAGCGGTGTTCGCGCGGGCGCTGCGCGAGGAAAGAGTGCGCGAGGCGCTTGAATCCGGTGGCAGCGTGACGCAGGCGCTGCATGATGCAGGCTACAGCTCCGCGTCGCGGTTCTATGACGATACAAAGGGAAGGCTGGGCATGACAGCAAGCGACTGGCGCGATGGCGGGAAAGGGCGCACTATTCATTGGAGCATCATCCCGACCTCGCTGGGCAATATGCTGGTTGCTGCCAGTGAAAAAGGGGTATGCTGCCTATCCTTTAATGAGGGCAAGGCGCAACTTGCCGCGCGGTTTCCCAACGCCGTGCTTGTTTCGGCGGGCGAAGAATTCCGCGTGCTTTTCGAACAGGTCGTAGCAGCTGTCGAAGAACCCTTCTGTGACAATTCACACATTCCGCTCGATGTGAAGGGCACGGCATTTCAGAAACGCTGCTGGGATGCCTTGCGCCAAATCCCCGCAGGCGAAACGCGCAGTTATGGCGAACAGGCTGCAATGCTGGGCAATCCGAAAGCAAGCCGCGCCGTGGGAAGCGCCAATGGTGCCAACAACATCGCCGTGCTGATCCCCTGTCACCGCGTCGTGCCCGCAAGCGGCGGCGTAGGCGGGTATGCCTATGGCCCTGAGATAAAACGTGAACTTCTGAAGCGCGAAAGCGGCGACACGCTGCTCTGAATGCGGCAACAGGTGCAAAAAACCGAATTGCGAGGCGCGAGGGTTCGAATTATCGAAAGATCCGATCGGAGGTTTCGATGCTGCAAAGTCTTCCCGCGCCCGTCCGCTCCCTTTTGCCATTGGCTCTGCCTGCCGTAGCCATTTTCGCCGCGCGGCTGGCAACATTCACGCCTTGGGCTGCTGCACAGCCCGGTTGGGCCGCTATCATTTTTGCCTGGATCGTGGCTGATGCGCTGATGCTTGGCGTGCTGGCGAAGGCAAAAGACAATCAGCCAGCATTGCACACCGTGCTTGCCGCGCTGGCCTTAGGCTGGGTTATTGTGTTGCTTGGAGCAGCGGCACCGGTGCGTGAGGTCTATTTCAGCTTCCCTCAGGTTTTGGTCGCGGCCGGCGGAACCATTGCTTTGTTTTTTGGATGGAGCGCTTTCAGGTTCACCACTCGTTGGCGGGCGACAGGATCGGTCTATGCCGGGCTCGCAGAAGTCGTTCCCGAGTTGCAGTTGAAATTCATGCGGGCCGAATGGCGCGTGCTCAACCTTGGACTGCTGAGTTGGAACGCGCCGGTTGATGTGCCCCGCGGTTCGCAGGCATTTGTCTATCACACCTATCTCAATCCCATGATTGCAACCTTCATCGCGCTGCAAGTGATCGAATTGGCTGTGGTGCATTTTCTGCTGATGCTGTGGAATCCCGCTGTCGCATGGGTGCTGTTTGCGGTAAGTGTCTACGGCGTCATCTGGACCGTGGCTCTGCTCAAGAGTTTTCGCATCAATCCAGTGCTTGTATCGGAGAAAAGCGTGCGGGTTCGCAGCGGGATGATTTGCGATTTCGAGGTGCCGATCGCTCATATAAGCGATGTTGATCAGCCGTTTTCGAAGGAAGAGCTGGAGCGAAAGGACGTCATGAACCTTGCCATCCTTTCCGAACCCAACATCCACCTCCGCTTCGCTGACCCGGTTTCCATCCCCAGACTGATCTCTGGGACACGCGAGATTCGCGGAGTGGCATTGCGTCTCGATGACAGCGCAGGATTTTTGAATGCGATATCGGCTCGGCGAGAATTGCCTTAAGCAGAGCCCAGCTGCTTTGCTTCACGAAAGCTGATCAGCTTTCGCCGTTCTTCATCCCACAGGGCAAGGATCATCGGACGCACAGTTTGACGCATGGAGAACCGGTTCAGCGTTTGCAGCTCAGGATGTTCTCTCAGCACTTCGGGCAGGCGATAAAACGGTATGCTGCTGGCCAGGTGATGGACGTGGTGAATGCCGATATTGCCGGTAAACCAGCGCAGCGGCTGCGGCAGATCAAGGTAAGAGCTGCCAAGCAGCGCGGCGTCATGGAATGACCAGTTTTCCTGCCGGTCCCAATGCGCGTCTTCGTATTGATGCTGGATATAGAACAGCCAGACACCGGTGCCGCCTGCGATGAGCACAGTGGGCAGAACGACTACCGCCGTGGTGGCCCAGCCGAAAAAGTAGATCAGGCAGCCAAGGATAAGTGCGAGAACCGCGTTCGTCGCCATAGCACTGATCCAATACAGTGAGCCTTCTCGCATCAGGCCGACCGGCAGGCGGTGCCGCAGCAAGAATAGATAGGCGGGGCCAAGGCCGAACAGCACCAACGGATTTCTGTACAGCAGGTACCCGAACCGCTGAAGCCGCGTTCCATTGCGAAATTCGCGGACAGTTAGCGTGTCGACATCGCCAAATCCCCGTTTGTCGAGATTGCCGGTTCGTGCATGATGGCGTGCATGCGAAAGCTTCCAGCAATCGTAGGGCGTAAATGTCAGCACACCGAGCGCGCGACCGATCCAGTCATGGCCTGATTTTGAGCGCAGAAAGGAGCCGTGGCCGCAATCATGCTGAATAATGAAAAGGCGTAGCAGCAGCAGCCCTGACACGGGAAGCAATGCGAGGGTCAGCCAGTATCCGGCATCAATGGCAAACAGCATAACCCCAAT
>CALLQC010000096.1 GCA_938015255.1 uncultured Erythrobacter sp. | reverse complement strand
TCGCAAGGCATGGCAGATGTCCTTGCACGCCCGGGTATCTCTGCCTGGCACGGCGAGACAACCTACGTAATTGCCGCTGGCAATGATGGCATCTCACAGACGGCCGACATCAACTGGGATTACTCACGGGACGCAAACCTCCTTGTGGTTGGATCGGTTGATCCGAATGGTGAGATCTCCAGCTTCTCCAACCGTCCAGGCAGCGCTTGCCTGCTCGACAATGGTGCCTGCCACGCAGGCAATGAGCTGATGAACAGGTTCATTGTCGCTCCGGGTTCGCTTATCCTTGTATCAGACGGCAATGGCGGTGTTGTACGCCGCTCGGGCACTTCCTTCGCGGCCCCGCTCGTTTCGGGCGCAATTTCCCTGCTGCACGATCGCTGGCCCTGGCTCGCTCGCCATCCTGAGGAATCGGTGGAGATCATCCTTCGCACGGCTCAGGATCTGGGCGCGCCGGGTGTTGACGAAGTCTACGGGCACGGCCTGCTGGATGTGACCGCATCGCAGTCACCGTTGAATTTTAATGAGCTTTCCGCCCGCACATATCGCCGTGTTGGCACAAGTTTTGTAGCAACCAATGTTTCTGTAAGCTCGCTTCTTGGCGGCGGCCTGCCAGCGTGGTGGGAACTGGATAACGCTTACCTCACGGCGACAGAGAATGTCGGCAACACCTACCGTGACTTTGCCATTCCGCTTTCATCGTTCCAGTATGGCAAGAGCACTAATTCACTGGGTAACGGCTATCAGCGCTTCCAGGATTTTGTCGGTGATCGCTTTGCCAACTGGCTCCTGAGCGGAGGTACCGACACGAATGGTGACGGGAAGGCTGGCGTTTCCCAGATCCGCTCTAACCAGACACAGACCCATGGGCAGTGGACGATGCGTTACGACGCAATTGCGCCCCGCTTTACGCAAGACGGTGCGGTTCGTCCGGTGCACAACGCTGCGACCCTAACCGATCCGAAAGGCACAATGTCTTTCACCCTAGGCCACGGCCAAGGCGCGCTGGCGCTTGCCGGAACCAATTTCGGTATCATCAGCGATCACGATCCAGTTACGGGCGGCGTTAACCCGGTCCTGGGCTTCGCATCGGGTGAACTGTTTGCGGGCGCCGGCTACAAGGTTGCTCCGGGTACAAAGCTGACAGTGGGCTATTCCTCGCAGCGCGAGGACGCCGATGATCTCTCAGACGTGAACGAGCTTGATCGTCTGGTTCAGCAGCAGCTGGGCGCCCGCGAAGCGGAAGCCATCACGGTGGGACTTGAACAGAAAGTCACAGACAACTTCACCATTAACGCTCAGTGGACGCATCTCGTCGAAGACGATGCAATCCTTGGTGCGCAGACCGGTGTTGATGCCCTGCTGGGCGAAGGTTCACGCACTGATGCGATGACTGTAACTGCCAATATGGACTTTGGTGACGGTGTTTCGTTCGATCTGTCGGTTACTGGCGGTGCAACCGAAACTGCCGAAGGTCAGCTGTTGGCTACCAATGGCCGTGCCATCAGCACCGCCGGGCAGTTTGCGGTTAACAAACGCGGCGTAATGAATTCGCGCGACATCCTTCGGGTATCAGTCGGTCAGCCGCTCACTGTCGAGCAAGGTGAACTTGAACTGCGTAGCGACACCGTTGTCGATCGTCTGACAGGCGAACTTGGCGCAACCAGCCAGTTTATCGGTATCTCCACTCAGCGTCGTTACACCGGTGAGATCGTTTATGCGACGCCAGTGACCCAGGGATCTGAGCTTGGCATTATCGGACGCTACGTGAGTGCAGGCGGCCAAGGTGAAGAAGAAAGCTTCATGATCGGGGCAAACTTCGGACTGCGCTTCTAAACACTTTGAAAACCAAAGCCGTGTAAGAGCACTGACTAACCAAGGACCAAACCGGGTTCAAACAGAGTTGAGGAGAACAGATATGAAGGGGTCGTACACCAAGCACGCACTTCTCGCGTCTGCTCTCCTATTCTCTTTACAGGCCCCTGCATTTGCGCAGAGAGAAGCCGCTCCAACGCCGTTCGATGAGAGCATCGCGTCGGCAAAATCGCAGATGATGGGCAACTCGGCTGCTGCACTCCAGGCAGCGAAGAAAGCTGAATCGCAGGCAGGAACAAGCACCGAAGGCCCAGAGCTCGCAAAATTGACAGCCAAGTGGCTACAAGGTGAAGCGCTCATGCGCCTCAACCGTGCGCCCGAAGCCGAAAAGATCATCGCTGAGGCGCTTGAAGAAGTTGCCGAGGTAGCGCCAGAGCACAAATTGCACGCCGACTTGCTTCGATCACAAGCAGGACTGGCCCACTCTAACGGCAAATATGGTGAAGCGCTCTCCAGCTTTACGATGGCCCATGATCGCTATCAGGCGCTGGGCGAGAACCGCAGCCGTGCCATCGTACTGCAGAATATGGGATCACTGTATTCTGACGCCCGCGACTATGAGAGGGTGCTGAGCTATTACCGAGAGGCGACCAATGCCTTCCCGGAAGATAGCGCACTGTCGCTGTCCGGCCACAACAATCGCGGCAATGCATTGAAAGAGCTCGGCCGTTATGACGAGGCTGAGCAAGAATTTCAGATGGCTTTGAATGTGGCAAGCTCAATGGGCAGCCCAATGCTTGAAGCGCGGATCCTGACAAATATCGCATCAACACAGTTTCTCAACGGACAGCTTTCTGCTGCTGAACAGAGCGCAAATCAGGGCATGCGCCTAGCCCAGCGTGAGGCCGCTGACTGGCTGCCGTTCCTCCACGGGGTTAAGGCACAGATTGCCTTTGAAAACGGCAGTGTGTCTTTGGCCCAAACGCATATGGGCAGAACATTCGCGGGCCAGGATCTGACGAAAACGTCTCCCTATTTCCGCGACTTTCACGAAACCGCCTACCAGATTTATTCCGAATCAGGTGAATACCGTCTGGCGGCTCTTCATATGGCTGCGTTCAACCGGTTGGACAGTCAGGCACGTGATCTTTCCGCGCAGGTCAACAATGCCCTGCTCGGCGCGAGGTTCGACGCCGAAAACCGCGAACTGCGTATCTCGAAGCTATCGGCTGAGAAGGACGCGAATGAAGCACGGCTCACAACAGCCCAGAACCAGAACTTCCTGCTGACCACATTGGTTGCACTCGTTATCATCGCGTTCCTGATCGCTCTGGCGGTGCTTAGGACCGTCAACCGCAACCGCGCTGCCATCAAGTCAGCGAACGAGAAGCTCACATATGTGACGCAGCACGACAGCTTGACCGGACTGTTCGCTCGCGACCATTTCCGCAACCTGCTGGATATCGAGGCCGGCCAGTGTGAACGAGACAGCCGTTCGGGTATGCTGATGCTGATTGACCTTGATCGCTTTAAGCAGGTCAATGACGTATTCGGCCATGCGACGGGCGATGCGCTGCTCGCACAGACGGCTAAGCGATTCCGTGCTGCTGCCGGTGAACGGGCCGTTATTGGACGGCTTGGCGGTGACGAATTCGGTCTGTTCCTGCCTCATCCTGCGACGCTTGGTGATGCAGCGCAAACCGCGTCTGCGATCATCGAATCTGTGAGTCAGGTTTTTGAAATCGATGGAAAAGACGTATCAATCGGCGCGTCCATAGGTATTGCTGAAATTGGCCGCGACGGTTCATCGACCAGTATTTTGATGACCAATGCCGATCTTGCTTTGTACGAGGCCAAAGATCGTGGGCGCGGTACATACGTGACATATCGCCCGGAAATGCGCGGCGAACTGGAAGAGCGTGCGCAGCTTGAGAGCGATCTGAAGAACGCGCTGGAGCGCGATGAAATTTCGATTTCCTATCAGCCTATCGTCGATGACAACGGCGAAAACATCCTTTGCTATGAAGCGCTGATGCGCTGGAGCCACCCTGTGCATGGGGAAGTTCCTCCGAACGACTTCATCCCCATCGCCGAAGACGCCTTGCTCATCGAACCTCTCGGTGAATGGTTGCTGCGCAGCGCGTGCCGCGAAGCGGCGCAGTGGCCCGAAAATGTTAAACTTGCCGTCAATGTCTCGGCGCTCCAGCTGAACAACCGTGCATTCATTTCGACAGTCGTCGATGCCCTCGCTGCGAGCGGATTGTCCCCTGATCGCCTGGTGCTAGAACTGACTGAGAGCATTGTTCTTGAAATGGATGATGAGCTTGAATCTCTGATCAAGAGCCTGAACGACCTTGGCGTCTCTTTCGCCCTTGATGACTTTGGCAAAGGCTATTCGTCGCTCAACTACATTGAGAAGATGCAGTTCTCCATGATCAAGATCGACCGCGAATACGTGGAGGCCGCAACCGCCGGTTCGGTCAAGAGCCAGGCCATCGTAACCGCCATCGTATCACTCGCCGGGTCGCTCGACATGGTCGTCACCGCCGAAGGTGTCGAGGCAGACGAGCAAGCCGCGGTTATGCGTGCGCTAGGCTGCACCTGCTTCCAGGGGTTCTACTTTGGCAGCCCCTCCAGCGATGCGCCTTCGGACAAGACTGGTAAAGACGCGGGACGCAAGGTCGCTTAATCTGCGGGGCTTTCATCATCGTCGGGCTTTGACATGTGATCGAGCCGGTCGATATCGACTTCCTCGCCGTGCGGATCACCCCACATGACCAGTGAGGGCGCGAACTGCTTACCCTTTGGGAACATGCGCCCTTTCATATGGGCAATCAGATCCTCTTTCGTGAGGAAGGGGTCCGCCGCCTTCTTCTCCTTCGACATCAGATATGGATCGCGCGGCCATAGGCGCCCAGCACGCTTTCATGCATGCTTTCAGAGATAGTCGGGTGCGGGAACACGGTTTGCATCAGCTCAGCTTCGGTCGTCTCGAGCGTCTTTCCGATCGTGTAGCCCTGGATCATCTCGGTCACTTCCGCGCCAACCATATGCGCGCCGAGCAGTTCGCCGGTCTTGGCGTCGAACACGGTCTTGGTGAAGCCCTCGGCCTCACCCAGCGCGATCGCCTTGCCATTGCCGATGAAGGGGAAGTTACCAACCTTCACTTCGTACCCGGCCTCTTTCGCTTTCGCCTCGGTCAGGCCGACGCTGGCGATCTGCGGATGGCAATAGGTGCAGCCCGGTATCGCTTCCCGGTTTAGCGGGTGCGGATGCACGTCTGTGTTGCCGAGCTCCTGCGCGATGGCTTCAGCGCACGTTACGCCTTCGTGAGACGCCTTGTGTGCGAGCCACGGGCCGGGTGTGCAGTCACCAATGGCCCAAAGCCCCTTGGACTTGGTGCGGCCCATCGGATCGATCTGGATGAAGCCGCGATTCATCTCGGCGAGCTTCTCAAGCCCGATATTCTCGGTGTTGGGCTGGATGCCGATGGCGGTGATGCAGTGGGTGAATTCCTGCGTGTCCACCTTCCCGCCCTTGTCCTTGATCTTCGCGCTCACGCCCTTGTCCGACACTTTGATGTCCTCAACACCTGCGCCGGTCATGATCGTCATGCCCTGTTTCTTGAGGCTCTTTTCGAGGAAGGCCGAGACCTCGTGATCCTCAACCGGCACGATCCGGTCGAGCATCTCCACCACGGTCACATCGCAGCCCATATCGTTGTAGAAGCTCGCAAACTCGATCCCGATGGCGCCTGATCCGATAACCAACAGCTTCTTGGGCATTTCGGGCGGCACCATCGCGTGGCGATAGGTCCAGACCCGTTTGCCATCTGCAGGCGCAAACGGAAGGTCACGCGCACGCGCACCGGTGGCGACGATCACGTGCTTGGCGGTGAGCTTCTCCTCACCCTTGTCGCCCTTGACCGTCAGCGAGGTCGGCCCGGTCAGCGTGCCCTCCCCCATGTGAACGCTGATCTTGTTCTTCTTCATCAGGTGAGTGACGCCCTGATTGAGCTGCTTGGCAACGCCGCGGCTGCGCTTCACGACTGCTTCAAGGTCCGCCTCGATCGTGCCTGCGATCTTGAGGCCATAGTCCTTGGCATGTTGAGCATAATGCAGGATCTCGGCCGAGCGCAGCAGCGCTTTGGTCGGGATGCAGCCCCAGTTGAGGCAGATACCGCCAAGGTTCTCGCGCTCGACGATGGCCGTGTTCAGGCCCAGCTGGGCGCAGCGGATCGCCGCGACATAGCCGCCGGGGCCGGAGCCGAGGACGATGACATCGTAACTGTTTGACATTGCTGGATTACTCTCTTTGAAGTCCTACAGGATGGAACACATGGAACAGGGTCCAAGGGGATAAAAGCGCACTGGCATCCGCGAAGTTGTTCTCGCGGACGTTTGCAGATGAATTGGGTGGCGGATCATGCGCGATATTTGCCACGGTCTTTGCGAAGTAGGAAAGTTCTCAGCCATGCTGCGCCTCCGGCACTGGCTTCAGGATCCAGAACCACCCCAGCAGCGCGAAAACATTCGCTGCAACCAGGGTCGGAAGCCCAAATAAGAATACTCCGAACAAGTGACCAAGAAGGAATGTCACCGTGAGTAGGACCATGCCTGCAAGATTCGCAGCGAGAAACACCGGATAGGCCGAGCCTCGCAGATGCGATCCCGACAAAACATAAGTCAGAAGCGCAATCGGTAGCCCGACTGCGAAAGCCCCCAACAAGGCCAGCGGCAACATGCGGACCGCAGCCGGCAAAGCCAGATTGGCGTCCATGTCCACCGTCAGCAAAATGGCCATCGGAAGCCACGCAGCCAGCCCGGCAATCAGCGCGATCGCGCAGGATTTTGCCAGCAGCCTTGCGCTCAAACCACCAGCCCCATCGGGTTCTCGATCAGGCTGCGGAACTGATCGAGCAGTTTTGCACCGTCCACCCCGTCAATCGCGCGGTGATCGAAGCTGCCGGTGACGCTCATCACCGTTGCCACCTGCAGCGCGCCATCGACCACGTAGGGGCGCTGTTCGCCTGCACCGACCGCGAGGATCATTCCCTGCGGCGGGTTGATGACTGCATCGAACTGCTTGGTGCCGAACATGCCGAGATTGGAGAGTGAAACCGTGCCGCCCTGATATTCGTGCGGTTGCAGCTTGCCCTCACGCGCTTTGCCGGCAAGCTCCTTCATCTCGTTCGATATTTCGGCCAGCCCCTTGCGACCGGCATCGCGGATAATCGGTGTGATCAGGCCCGAGGGTGCAGCCACCGCAACCGAAACGTCCTGACGCGTATATTGGTGCATTACGTCGCCCTGGAAGGAGACGTTGCACTGCGGCTCGCGCTGCAAGGCGCGGGCGAGCGCCTTGATAATGAGGTCGTTGACCGAAAGCTTCACGCCGTCCGCTTCAAGCGACTCGTTGAGTTGCTTGCGCAGTTTCAGCAGCGGGTCGAGCCGGACATCGACGGTGAGATAGATGTGCGGAACGGTCTGCTTTGCCTCGGTCAGGCGGCGCGCGATGACTTTGCGGACATTGTTGAGCTTCTGCTCCTCGTATGGTGCATCGTAATCATTCGCGGGCGCAGCTGCAGCAGCGGGCGCAGGCGCGCTTTCAGCCGGTGCCGGAGCCGGTGCGCTGGCCGGATCAAAGCTCTCTACATCGGCTTTCACGATGCGGCCGTTCGGGCCGCTGCCCGTCACAGCGGAAAGGTCGATGCCTTTTTGCTCGGCAATACGCTTGGCAAGCGGAGAGGCGATGACACGATCTCCCGAGGGCGTCGGAGCTGGAGCGGGCGCAGGAGCAGGCGCGCTGTCGCCACTGCCACCTGCGGCTTCGACATCGCCCTTGGTAATCTTGCCGTTGGGGCCAGTGCCTTCAATGCTTGCAAGATCGATCCCGTTTGCTTCCGCCAGCTTGCGCGCGGTTGGCGTGGCAGCCGGTCCATCATCGGATGCGGCAGGTGTGGGGCTTGGCGCGGGACTCGGCGCGGGCGTGCTGCCTGCCGCCGGAGCGCTCACATCGCTAACGTCCTCTCCTTCCTCGGCCAGCATCGCGATGACGGTGCCAACGGCGACATTCTCGCTGCCTTCTTCAACTGTGATCGCGGCAAGAGTGCCTTCATCAACCGCTTCGAATTCCATCGTCGCCTTGTCGGTTTCGATCTCGGCCATGATATCGCCGGAGCTGATCGTGTCCCCGACCTTCACCAGCCACTTGGCCAGCGTCCCCTCCTCCATGGTGGGTGACAGGGCAGGCATCTTGATTTCTATCGGCATGAATGTGTCGGTCCCTCTTGCGACGTTTCCGTAACGTCGTTGGTGCATTGCATCTCTGGCGAATCAACAGGCCGGGGGCAAGGGCTTGCATACGAAACCATTTGATTGGATAGCCTGCTGAGGAGGCAGGCGATGCGCACATTCCTAGTGGTGACCGATGATAGCGAAGAAGCTCGGGCGGCGATGCGCTTTGCCGCGCGCCGTGCGGTTGCGGTCGACGGGGCGGTTCATATTCTGGGACTCGTCCGGCAGCAGAACGTCAGCGCTTTCGGCGGCGTTCAGGCAACCATCGAACAGGAGGCGCGCGACCGCGCAGAAATGCTTGCACATGGTGTCGCGGGCAATCTGCTGGCCGAAAGCGGGATTATGCCGACCATCTCGGTGAAGGTCGGCAACGGCCAAAAAATCGTAAGCGAATTTCTGGATGGACACAGCGAGGTCGCGGCGCTGGTATTGGGTGCGGCAAAGGGCACATCCCCCGGCCCGCTCGTCTCGCATTTTTCGGCGAATGCCGGCAATCTGCCCTGCCCGCTCTACATCATCCCGTCAGACTACGATGAGATGAAGAGCGAGCACGGGGCCTGATCGCCAATCAGGTTAGAGTTCCCCGCACCGGGTATCCATTCTTCACGATGTAATCGATGCCCTGAAGCAGCTGGTCGAGCGGCGGGCGGGTGAAGGGCGCGTTCTGGGTGCTGGCGAAATAAAGCGAGCCATCGGGCCGGACGAGAAACATGCCCGGCTCGGAAAACGTCTTTGGTTCATCGCTGTCTTCGCGGCCTTCGGAAATGTAGAGACCCCATTCGCGCGCGGTCTCCTCGCTCATTCCGTAGGCGAGCGGCACGTCACCAGTTTCCCATTGTGCGTCGACATGCATTGCGCGGTCCTTGCCGTCCATCGACACGGCGACAACATTCACACCGCGCTTGGTGAATTCATCGAGCCTTCCGCCAAGCTCCGCCAGCTGGTTCTTGCAGATCGGGCAATGCTTGCCGCGATAGAACACGACGAGGGTGAAATGTTCGGGCGATTGCTTGGAAAGGTCATACTGCGCGTCAATCGTGAGCGGTAGGTCGAGTGCGGGAACTTTCTGTCCGGGTTTCAGCATTTTGGTCTCCTATTGTGTGACCAATGAGCGTGCCCGCCATGATGTTCCGCTATTTCTTGCGTCGCCCCTGATGGCGGATATTGCCGGGGCGCCCGCGTTTGCCGTTTTTGTATTTCCCCTTTTTGGGGCCGCCCGCACCGCGTCGGTTAGCGAAGGGGCGCCCCCCGCGGCTTTCGATTGCGGAGCTGTCCTGATCTTCAAGCACGAATTTCAGCGCGCCTGTAAGCGGGTTCGCCTCTGCCAGTTTAAGCTTCAGCCGGTCGCCAGACGTGTAGGTGGTGCCTGATTTTTCGCCGATCAGGGATTGCGCAGCCTCGTCGTGCCGGAAATACTCTCCGCCGAGGGTGGATATTGGCACAAGACCATCACCGCCCAACCCTACGATGGTCGCAAAAAACCCGAAGCCCTGCACACCTGTGATGCGAGTGTCGAATGTTTCACCGACCCGGCCCGAAAGCCATGCTGCGACATAGCGGTCAATCGTATCGCGCTCAGCCTCCATCGCTCGGCGCTCGGTCTGGCTGATCGCGTCTGATATTTCCTGCAGGCTCTTGCGATCCTTGTCAGACAGGCCTGTCGTGTCTGGCAGCGATCCTGGCGGCGCGGGCTGCTCAAGTTTATAGGCGTCAACCAGCGCACGGTGCACCAGCAGATCGGAATAGCGCCGGATGGGTGAGGTGAAATGCGCATACGAGCCAAGCGCAAGGCCGAAATGCCCCTGGTTGGCGGGGCCGTAATATGCCTGCGTCTGGCTCCGCAGCACGGCCTCCATAACCTGAGTCTTTTCAGCCTCGTCGCTCACATCCTTCAACATCCGGTTGAACAGGCTCGGCGTGATGACCTGACCCAGCGCCAGCTTCTTGTTCAGGGTTGCCATGTAATCCCGCAGCGCGATCAGCTTTTCACGGCTTGGTGTTTCGTGATTGCGATAGACCACCGGGGCGGTTTTGGCCTCCAGCCCTTTGGCCGCTGCGACATTGGCTGCGATCATGAAATCTTCGACCACACGGTGCGCATCCAGGCGCTCTCGCACCGCGATCTCCTCAATCTTGCCTTCCTCATTCAGCACAACGCGCCGCTCTGGCAATTCCAGATTGAGCGGGTCGCGCTGTGTGCGCGCATCCCACAGCAGCTTCCACGCACCCCATAGATTGGCGAGATATTCGGGCGGCTTGCCCGTATCTACAGCAGCCTGAGCATCCTCATATGCGATATTGTGATGAATGCGGACGATTGCGCGGGTAAAGCGGTAATTGCCGGTCTTTCCCTCCGCATCGATATGCATGTGACACACCATCGCCGCGCGGTCCTCATCCTCGCGCAAAGAGCAGACATCGGCAGACAGGATTTCAGGCAACATGGGCACAACACGGTCGGGGAAATAGACCGAATTGCCGCGTTTGCGCGCTTCCTTGTCGAGTGCGGAGCCCGGGCGCACATAGAAGCTGACATCGGCAATCGCGATCACCGCGTTATAGCCGCCCTTCCCGTCTGGTTCCGCCCAAATTGCATCGTCATGATCGCGCGCGTCTGCAGGGTCGATCGCCACAATGGGGAGATGGCGCAAATCCTCGCGCTTTTTCTCGGAGAGGTTCAGTTCGGCCGCGCGGCGCGCCTCTTCATGCACCGCATCGGGAAAGACATGCGGAATTCCGTGCTTGGCGATGGCGATAAGGCTGAAACTTTTGGGCGCGAGCGGGTCACCGACAACTTCGATTACCTTAACACCCGAACGGTCCGACCGCCCCACCCTCTCGGCAATTACGAGATCGCCTTCCTCGGCCTCGCCCAGTTCAACGATCTTGGCAGAACTGCGCACACGTTTATCGACAGGTGCGAGCCACGCCTGACCGCTGCCGTCGATATCAACCACGCCCATCAGCCCTTCGGTCCGGGCGGGCAGCTTCTTCATCGGATAGGCGACCCAACCGCTCTCCCGCTCCTCAGTCCGGGCGAGCACGCGGTCGCCGCGTTTGAGCGCGGGCTGTCGTTTGCCGCCCTTGGCCTTCATCTCGCGCAGGGTCAGGCGCGGCGGCTTTTCCGGCGCATCGGGCGCCCAGTTGTCGGGCACCGCAACGGGTTCACCATCCTCAATCTCGATGACCCGCAGCACAGTAACCTTCGGAACGCCGCCCATCCGGTGAAACGCGGTCTTCCTGCCGTCGATCATGCCCTCTTCAGCCATGTCTTTCAGCAGCTTCTTGAGTGCAATCTTCTCCTGACCTTTCAGCCCGAATGCCTTGGCAATCTCTCGCTTCCCGGCAGGCACGCTGGAGGTCTGTATGAATTCAAGCACTTGCGCCTTGGAGGGCATACCCTCTGGGCGTCGGGTCGGTCGTTTGGCCATAGGCCCCGCCTATGGACGAGTGGTCACTCGCTGTCACCTTCTGGTTTGGCAACTGGCGCAAACGCACCGCCGGGAACCGCGCTGGACACGGGCGAGCAGTATGTGCCATTGCACGCCGATACACCGAACAGCCAATCGTCCCCGCGCAGGGGAACGCTCATATCGAATTCGTCGGTGTAGGCGCCGTAGACGGCATCCTGAATATCTTCGCCCCGTGTGCCGTGGGGCATGACAGGACGCCAGTAGGGCTCATCGGTGCGCCGGGCCTTGATCATGTAGTGCGTTGCGCCGGGCACAGCCTTCCAGGTGAGCTGCGTATCGACCCGCACCGCCGCATCAGCCGTTACCGCAGGCGGCATCGGAGCGAGTGCAAGCAAGTGCAAGGCACGCACATTCAACTGGGATGCGCGCGCAAGATAATCGAAGTCCAGTTCGTCAACGGTATCCCCGTATGTAATCCCGTTTTCGGTGCGCAAATCCTGATGCTGGTGTTCATAATCCTCAACCGAAACCGCGATCCGCAGCGCGGGATAGCCTTTGTCGAGGAACGGGATCTGGTCGCCGCCCCGCCCCATGCGGTCGGTCCGCCAGATTTGGCGAACCTGCATACCGGCGGGATTGGCAGCGGCCACGTCGCCAAGCCAGCGCGCAAGATTGCGCCCCGGCATGTCGTTCTCCCCGCCAAAGCGGCGCTGGCGAGCCCGAAGGCGATCGGTCGAGTCTGCGCGCGGGCCCTCGGAAAAGACACGCACGTGCTCCGCATCGCAGAACCCATCCGACCCGCAGGCGCTCCCGATCATGTCATTGTTGAGTACGGCCTTTACCGTCATGCCTTGCTCTTCGACCCAGTCCGCAAGGATCTGCGCGCCATAAAGCCCCTGCTCTTCGCCCGTCAGCAACGCATAGATAATGGTTGAGGGATATTGCTGCTGCGACAGAATGCGTGACGCCTCCAGGATCATCACGCTGCCCGAACCATCGTCATTGGCGCCAGGCGCATCGTCGGTGCCGTTCAGCGGATCGGTGACGCGGCTGTCGTAGTGGCCCTGCACGATGATGACTTCCTTGGGCCGCTCGCTGCCCCACTGAATCGCGACAGCATTGCGGATCAGTGTGGGTTGCGGAATGCGGCGTCCGTCAGCTTCAATCACCCGCTCGACCGAGCGCACTTCAAAGCAATCATTGCAGCGCGTCCCGATGCGCCGAAATTCATCGAGCGCCCAGTTTACCGCCGCGCCAATGCCGCGCTTCGGATCAGTTTGCGTAGACAGAGTGTGCCGCGTCCCAAAGCCGACAATGGTATCCATATCCGCGCGCAGGCGCTCTTCAGAAACCTGCGCGGCAAGCGCATCGTCATTTTGAGGACCGGCGTGGTCATCAGCAGAGAGCGGGGTGGAGAAAAGGGCGGCTGAAAGTGCAAGGCGTTTGATCATGCACGCGCTTGTGCCTCGCACCAACGGGTAGATCAATAGGCGCGCGCTATCATAACGCGCTCGACGGCGGGCTCCCCGGTAAAGATGCAAGTGCCATCCACAGGTTCGCTGCCGCGTGGAACATTGCGGAGCGTCAGCTTTTCGCCTTTGAGCTGCTCAACAATCTTTTCCAGCGCAGCGCCGGTTGGCTTGGACCACTGCACTTCGACCCAGCCTGGATATTTGCCACCCTTGCGGAACGAATTGACGACATCGTGCCAATGGGTGAGGCCGCGCGTAATATTTGCATCGCGGCGGTCACGTGCCTCGGCGAACAGGTTGTTCTGGATCTCTTCGAGCAGCGCAGCGATGCCAGAGACAAACTCGTCTTTTTCAGGGAAACTGTTCGCCAGCTTGCCATTGTCCAGATTCCACAGGCGGTCACGGCGAATAGCGGCAACCTTGCCGTTCTCCATATCGCGCGGGCCGACTTCCAGAATGACAGGCGCGCCTTTGCGGACCCAATCCCAACGTTTGGCCGAGGCCTTGCCTGGCGACTTGTCGAACAGCACGCGGACTTTTTCGCCCATGCTGAACTGCGCTGCGATTGCTGCGCGCAATACCTCACAATAGGCCAGCAAAGCCTCGTCTTCGGGCTTGTCACGCAGCATTGGCAAGATCACGACCTGATGCGGAGCAATGCGCGGCGGGACTCGCAGTCCGTCATCATCGCCGTGGGTCATGATGACGCCGCCGATCATGCGGGTGGAGGTACCCCAACTTGTCGTATGGCAGAGTTGCTGGGCGCCCGCGTCATCCTGATACCGGATGCCCGCAGCCTCGGCGAAACTGGTGCCGAGATAGTGCGAGGTGCCGGCCTGCAGCGCCTTGCCATCCTGCATCATCGCTTCGATAGACCACGTCTCATCGGCACCGGGAAAGCGCTCGTTTTCCGGTTTTTCGCCAGCGATCACCGGCATGGCGAGATCTTCCTCCACGCAGGCGCGGTACATTTCCAGCGCCCGGTGTGTCTCTTCCAATGCTTCCTCGCGGGTGGCGTGGGCAGTGTGCCCTTCCTGCCAAAGGAACTCGCTGGTGCGAAGGAACATTCGTGTGCGCATTTCCCAGCGCACGACATTGGCCCACTGGTTCAGCTTCAGCGGAAGATCGCGCCAGCTTTGAACCCAGCGCGCCATGGCATCACCAATGATCGTTTCCGAGGTGGGGCGCACGACCAGCGGCTCCTCCAGCTTGGCTTCGGGATCAGGGACCAGCCCGCCCTTCCCGTCTGCAATCAGGCGGTGATGGGTGACCACGGCCATCTCTTTGGCAAAGCCGTCAACATGGTCGGCCTCGCGTTCAAAATTGGCGAGCGGAATGAAAAGCGGGAAATAGGCGTTTTGTATGCCCGCTTCCTTGATCCGGTCATCCATCAGGCGCTGGACCCGCTCCCAGATACCGTAGCCCCACGGCTTGATCACCATACAGCCGCGCACGCCGGATTCCTCGGCCATATCGGCAGCGCTGATAACTTCCTGATACCATTTGGCGAAGTCGTCTTCACGCTTCACGGTCAAGGCGTGACGGATGTTGGGCACGATCTGTTTGTTCCTGTTGTGGTAGGCTCAGCGCCGAATGGACTTACTTCCCAAGCTCGTCCAGCTTCTTCTGCATTGCGGCCATCTGATCGCGAAGCGCCGATATTTCGGACTGCGAACTGGATGCGGTCTCGTCACGCTTTGCGGCGGCAGCCTTTTTCTGTCCCGGGATAAACGTTTCGGCGGCTGCGCGCATCATCGCCATGTTGGTCTCATGGATCGCGGCGAGCGGTCCTGCCGACATGCCTTTCTCAAAAGCGTCGCGAATTTTGGATTGGTTCTCGCGGAAATTGGTCATGCTCGCATCGAGATAAGACGGCATCAGCGACTGCATCGAATTGCCGTACATGCCGATCAACTGGCGCAGAAAACCAACCGGCAGCATCTGGCCGCCTTTCGCTTCCTCTTCCATAATGATCTGGGTGAGGATGGACCGGGTGATGTCATCGCCTGTCTTGGCATCCACCACCTCAAACTCAACATTCTCGCGCACCATTTTCGCTAGATCGTCCAGCGTGATGTAGCTCGATGAAGAGGTGTTGTAGAGCCGCCGATTGGCGTATTTCTTGATGATGATTGCGTCGCTCGCATCCCCACCCGAGGCGCTCGATTTTTTAGCCATGCCGTTCCTTTGCCACCCGTATTATGGTTCGTGATACGCAGCTTAGCATCTGCACAATGTGCAGCGCAACAAGGTGTTAGCAATTGCGAAGACGCGGCCCGATCACTGTCAGCAATTCATATTGGGAAACAGAGCTTTGCTGCGCAGCATTCGGCAGATCAAAGGGCACTTCCAGCCAATCACCTTCACCGGTCTCGGGCGCCTGGGACAGATCAACCACGACCATATCCATGGAAACCTTGCCCAGCAGCGGCAGAATCACCTCGCCATAAAGCAGATGGTTGCCAGGGCCACATGCGCGCAAAAACCCGTCAGCATAGCCGAGCGATACTGTCCCGATGCGCATGGGCGTCTCAGCGGTGAACTGCGCGTTGTATCCTACGCTCTCCCCCGCCTGAAGTGTGCGCACCTGGATAATCGCGGCCTCAAGATGCGCGACCTGCCGGATCTTGCCCGCAAACTCCGCTCGCGGCACACCGCCATAAAGAGCAAGGCCCGGCCGCGTCATGTCGAAGTGATAATCTGCGCCCAAAGCGATCCCCGCACTGTTCGAGAGGCTGAACCGCTCGGCCCGAACCTGACCTGATGCTGCGCGAAACGCGTCCATTTGCCGCTTGTTCATGGCGCTGTCTTCATCGGCACATGCGAGGTGTGACATGAAAATATCCACTTCGAGCGCTTCAATCGCGGGGTCGGACAATTCGGAAGGTGTTACGCCCAGACGGTTTATCCCGGTGTCGAGCATGAGATGGCAAGTGCCGCCCCCTGCCTCGTTCCAGCGCCGTGCCTGCGACAGCGAATTGATGACCGGTGGCACTCGTGTCTCAAGTGCGAAACGCACATCCGCGTCCGACATGGGTCCGTGAAGCACCGCGACCCTGCCCGGCTCAACATGGTCGAGCACAGCCGCAACCTCGCTCCAATGCGCAACGAAAAACGCACCTGCACCCGCTTCCTGCAAAACCGGCACGCATGCATCTACGCCAAGCCCGTAGCAGTCGGCCTTTACGGCCGCGCCAGCACTCGCTGATCCGGACATGGCGTCCAAATGCCGCCAGTTCGCCGCCAGCGCTTCTTCGTCCACACGAAGTCGGTGCGTTGGCGGCGGTGCTTCAGGGGTGGATGTCATCAGAAAAGTCTGTCGGCGGTCCATCGGGCAGGCCCCACCACGCGATGACCACGCCAAATGCGACCACAACCCAGGTGTACCAAAGGCCGGAATACACGTTACCCGTGCTGGCGACGATGATACCGGAGATCAATGGCAGAAACCCGCCAAGATAACCGGCACCGATGTGATACGGTATCGACATCGAAGAATACCGGATTTTTGGCGGGAACATTTCAGAAAGCAGGGCTGCGACAGAACCGTATGTCAATGCAGACAACACGCCGAGAACCAGCAGCATCGCGATAATACCGATGATATTGAGCAGGGGCGGAACCTGGCGCTCAAAATCAAATCCGTAAGGCGTCAATGCCGCCTGCAGCCCTTCGGAGCGGGCCGGGCCGTTCGAAAGCCACTCATCAGCGATCTCCACCGGCTCCCCGGCGACTGTGACGCCGAGTGTATCGCTTTCAACGACCGAATACGAAACACCACTGGCGATCAGTGAACCAAGTACCTTGCCGCAATCCGTTGGCTCTCGATCAAGCAGCTCTGCGAACGGATCGGTTACGCATTGTGTGCCGGAAACGACCACTGGGCTGCGCTCGGATGCCTCAGCCAGCGCCGGGTTTGCAAGCGAGCCCATCGTCCAGAAGATCGGAAACAGCAGCACCAGTGTCGCGAGCGCTCCGATAATAATCGGTTTCTTGCGCCCCACCCGATCGGACCACTTGCCGACGATAAGATAGAACCCGAGCGAAATGAGGCCTGCCGCCAGTAGAATGAGTTCGACGGTAAGTTCATCAAGCCGCATGTCCCCTTTCAGGAATGACAGGCTGGAGAAAAACGCGGTGTACCAGATGGTCGTCAGAATACCTGCAACACCAAACAGCGCCACGAAAATGCGTTTCGGATTGCCTGGATAGGTAAAGCTCTCGACAAACGGATTGCCAGACGTCTCGCCCGCTTCCTTCATCGCTTTGAACACCGGGCTTTCGGATAGCTTGAAACGCATCCATAGCGAGATCGCCAGCAGGAATATCGAAAGCAGGAACGGCACCCGCCATCCCCAGGCGTTGAAATCATCTTCCGGGATGATTGCCCGGCACGCGAGAACCACAACAATCGAAAGCACGAAACCGCCTGCGACGCTCGCCTGGATAAAGCTGGTATAGAACCCTCGCTTTTCCGGCGGGGCATGTTCGGCGACATAGATTGCCGCTCCGCCATATTCACCGCCAAGAGCAAGCCCCTGTATGACACGCAGGAATATCACGATGATAGGGGCAACCACACCGACCTGATCGACCGTGGGGATCAAGCCAACACCTGCAGTTGCAATCCCCATCAATGTTACAGTGACAAGGAAGGTGTATTTGCGCCCCAAGCGGTCACCCAGAAAGCCGAACAGGATCGCGCCGATGGGACGGAATGCAAAACCCACCGCAAAAGTGGACCAGACCAGCAGCAGCCCCAATGTCGGATCATCGACATCGTAGAATGCGTCTTTCAGGATATAGGCAAGCGTGCCATAGATGAAAAAGTCGTACCATTCGAACACCGTGCCCGCGCTCGACGCGCCGATGACCAGCTTGATCTCGTTTTCCGTTGGCTCGCGATCGGCCAGAGCCTGTGCCTCTGCCATAGTCCCCGTTATCCCTTTGCGCCTCATCTATCCGGAGGCCGATTGCACACGGTCCTAGCCGCTTGCATCGCCGCTGGAAAGCGCCTGCACAGCCGCTCTCCACGGCAGCAGGATCGCCTCATGCCGCCCGGGGTGCGGCAGCGCGGTTTCCAGCGCATCGAAATCGGGCCATGGCGGCAGCGCCGCCTTTCCTGCGAGCCACGCAATGATTTGCGGGTATATCACATCAAGATCATTGGCTGACTTTCCCATCGCGCTTTTGGCCATAACGGCTGCAGAACTTTGCCCAACGGCGCAGGCCGAAACCCGCAATCCGAGCCGCGATATCGTACCGTCCGGCGTGGTCGATATCCCCAAAGCGATTGTGCTGCCGCAAGTGCGCGATCTTGCTTCGGCGGAAAAATCAAACTCACTGGCCAAGGGAAAATCCGCCAGTTGCACGGACAGCGCGAGCAGACGCGGGGAGTACAGTTTTGAAGAAGGTGAACTGGCCATCGCCTTTATTCGGCTGCCTTGGCCTCTTCCTCAGCCTCTTTGATCAGACGCGCACGCCGGTCCGCTATCATCTGCACAAGCTGGCGGGAGAAGACATCTGCAGCCGGATAGGTGCGCCCCTGCGTCATCCAACCAGGACGTCCCTTGTAACCCCAGGCCGAATCGAAGCCGATGGCAATGATCGAAAACGCGAAAACCACAATCAGCGCGCCCTTCACAGCGCCAAAGCCAAAGCCCAGAACCCGGTCAATCGGTCCCATCACGGAATTGCGCGAAGCCTCCCCAGCATTCGTCGCGATAACGCGCATAGCCGCATAGGGAATCAGCAGCAGCAGAACGAAAGCAAGCAGCGGCGTAGCTGGCTCCGCATTGTACCAGTTGCGCAGGGCCTCAGTGAGAAGATCGTGCAGATAATACACCGCAAACGCAGCGAGTATCCATGCGGCAAGAGAGAGAACCTCCTGCACAAGGCCACGCATGAAACCACCGATCGCAGCAAAACCCACAACGAACAGGACGATGACATCGAACAGATTCATGCCCGCAGGACTATTGGCTCCCCATCACATGGTCAACGAGGTTAGAAAGTTGTCCCAAACCGCGATACGCAATTGCCTTGCCCGAAGTCTTGGCATCGGACGGGCCAAACCCTTTGTTAAAGCCCAGCTTCGCCGCCTCTCGCAGGCGCAAATCGGCATGAGCCACAGGCCTGATTTCGCCCGCCAATGACACTTCGCCAAACCATGCTGCCTTGTCCGGCAGCGGCTTGTCTGCCAGCGCCGATACGAGCGCAGCGGCGACCGCCAGATCAGCCGCAGGGTCCGACAGACGATAGCCGCCCGCAATGTTGAGGTAGACTTCTGCAGAAGAGAAATTCAGCCCGCAGCGCGATTCGAGCACCGCAAGGAGCATGGCCATTCTGCCATTGTCCCAGCCCACGACCGCCCGTCGCGGTGTTGCGCCCGACTGCAACCGCACGATAAGCGCCTGAATTTCGACAAGCACGGGCCGCGTTCCCTCCAGAGCGGGGAACACCGCGCTACCAGCAAGGGGCTGATCGCGGCCGGAAAGGAACAGCATTGAGGGGTTGGATACCTCTTCCAGCCCTTCGCTGACCATTGAAAACACGCCAATCTCGTCAACCGCGCCAAACCTGTTCTTCAGCGCGCGCAGGATCCGGTATTGATGGCTTCGCTCCCCTTCGAAGCTCATGACAACGTCGACCATGTGTTCAAGCACACGCGGCCCGGCGATATTGCCGTCTTTGGTCACATGCCCGACAAGGACAAGAACGGTTCCCTTCTCCTTCGCAAAGCGGATCAGTTCAAGCGCGCAGCCGCGCACCTGGCTGACTGTGCCGGGCGCCCCCTCAATCGTGTCGGAATGCATTGTCTGGATCGAATCAATTACGAGTAACGCGGGCGGCTCGCCCTGCCCCAGCGTTGTCAGGATATCGCGCACGGATGTTTCCGAGGCGAGGCGAATTGGAGCATCCGCGACACCCAGACGTGAGGCGCGCAGGCGCACCTGCCCGGCTGCTTCTTCACCGCTGACATAAACGACATCGTTTCCGCCGCGCGCGATTGTCGCAGCCGTTTGAAGCAAGAGGGTCGATTTCCCGATCCCCGGATCGCCGCCCATCAGCACCGCTGAGCCCGGTACCAATCCCCCGCCAAGCGCACGGTCAAACTCCGCCAGACCGGTAGATTTGCGCACCGGAAGTTCGGTCGGCCTGTTGAGCGGCACGAATTCAATCCCGCGTCCACCACGAGACAGATCATGCTTTTGCGAGAAAACGGTTGCGGGCGCATCCTCAACCATCGTGTTCCATTCCGAGCAATCCGGACACTGACCCTGCCAGCGCGCAGATACTCCCCCACATGCCTGACAGACATACCGTTTCTTGCTCTTCGTCATAATGATTGAATAAGCGGAACATTTGCGGAACGCAATTGCAAAGCCGCGCTATCCCCGTAAGAGTGGCGGGCATGCGTCAAAAGGAACTTCGACTGGCTCTGGTCTGCTATGGCGGCGTGAGCCTTGCAGTTTACATGCACGGCGTAACCAAAGAGGTCTGGCATCTTGCCCGGGCGAGCCGGTGTTACCACTCACCTGACATGGAACAGGTTGATGGCGTAGCGGGAGTGTACCGCGATTTCATTGCCGCAATTGAGCAGGAACATGGCCTGAGATTGCGGGTCCTGCCCGACATTTTGACCGGGGCAAGCGCGGGCGGGATTAACGCGGTATTCCTGGCCCAGGCGATCCATTCTGGCCAATCGCTTGAACCGCTCACAGACCTCTGGCTAGAAAACGCCGATGTCAGCCGCCTGACCGATCCGGATGCAGCGCCGATGTGGCGCTATGCCAAAATCTGGGCACAACCGATTGCCGACTGGTTTCTGCGCCGTCCCGGAAACGCCGTGAGCGAAAGCGTCTCTCCCGAAACGCGCGAAGAGGTTCGCACCAAGGTTTCGCGCCTTGTGCGGGGCCGCTGGTTCAAACCGCCTTTCTCCGGCGATCACTTTTCCGGGATGTTGTTTGAGGCACTTGAAAGCATGGCGGCCAGCAATCTGGGGCCGCCTTTGCTCCCGCATGATCATCCTGTTGATCTGTTCGTAACTGTCACCGATTTTCGCGGGCATAGCGAGATGCTGCGACTGAATTCACCCAGTCTAGTAGAGGAAACGGAGCATCGCCTGCCGATCAGCTTCTCTGCAAAGACAACGACCGACTGCACCAATTCGCTGGCCGATCCGCTCGAACTCGTCATCGCAGCGCGCGCCACGGCAAGTTTTCCCGGCGCGTTTCCGCCATTGATGCTGCAAGAAATCGATCGCCTCGCCGCTAGCGAAGGGCGGCACTGGAAAAGCCGCGGGGCTTTCCTTTCACGAATAATGCCCGTCCATGTGCGCGATGGAACGGTGGATGATGTCGCGCTGATTGATGGCTCGGTTCTGGTCAACAAGCCTTTCGGCGCCGCGCTTGAAGCGCTTGGCAAGCGGACTTCTCAGAGGGAAGTCGATCGCAGGTTCGTCTATATCGATCCGCGACCTGATCGCACCGGGTCCGTTGGCGATGCGACGAATGAGCCGGTCGGGTTCTTCGCAGCAATATTCGGTTCGCTTTCCACAATTCCCCGCGAACAGCCGATCAGGGACGATCTCGAGCGGATTGAACTGCAATCGCGTGAAGCACAGAGGATGCAGCGCATCGTCGCTGGCCTCCGGCCGGAAATCGATCGCGCGGTCGAAAAGCTGTTTGGCCTGACTTTTTTCCTGGACAGCCCGACGCCCAAACGGCTCGCGAACTGGCGCAGCAAGGCCCAGAATGCTGCGGCAGAGCGTGCCGGGTATGCATTTGGTGCGTATGCGCAGACCAAATTAACCAGCATTATCGATCGCTTGGCAGAACTGACGCATACGGCCGCGCCAGAGCTTTCGCTGGCGGACAGCGGGATGATCGCAAACGCTTTTCGCCGTGTCTTGCTGGCGCAGGGGCTGGATACACTGACCGAAGAAGGCGGCGGCGCAACCGATGCGGCGATATCCTTTTTCAGAGCGCACGATATCGGTTTCCGGATTCGCCGCCTGCAATTGCTCGCACGCAGACTGGCGCGTGACTGGGAATCCGATCCGGAAATTCCCGATGATGCCCTCGATATAGCACGCGCCCGCATATACGATATTCTGGGCATCTATCACCGTGCGGATGAAAGTGCGCTGCAAAGCGACCAATTCCGCCAGCTATCGCGCAATGTGCTCGATAATCCAGCGGCGGTGCTCGATTTTCTTGCCAGTCAGCGCCTGCTCCCAGAAACCGATCTTGAAGCGGAGCGGCTGCTTACTGACGCGCTTGAAGCCATGCCCAAGAACCTGAAACGCCGGATGCTGCTGACTTATCTCGGCTTCCCGTTTTACGACGTGGCGACTTTGCCACTTGTGCAAAGTGACCGGCTCGCAGAATTCAACCCGGTCAAGATCGACCGTATCTCACCCGATGACGCTCGCTCAATTAGGGAGGGCGGCACGCGCGCGACCTTGCGCGGGATCGAGTTCTACAATTTCGGCGCGTTTTTCAGCCGGCATTACCGCGAAAACGATTACATCTGGGGCCGCCTGCATGGCGCGGAGCGAATGGTGGACTTCGTCGCATCCACGGTAGAAAGCGGCCTGCCGGTCGACATGACCCGCAAGTATAAGCGCGCCGTCTTCGAAGCCATTATCGAAGAAGAACAGTCAGCCGGTCGATGCGACAAAGGTCTGCTGGAGCAGATCGGTGCGGAAATAGCCGAACGCTTCGGGTAAGCTATGAGCCCTCGATACTGCGCCAGATAGCCCCGACAAACGCATCGGCGCTGATAAATCCGCCCTCGCCCCGGTCAATCCCGTCGAGCGGTTTGGCGGCAACGGCATCCTCCAGGCTCATCCCCTGTTCGTTGAGCGCTTCAACACGGCCAACTGCCTCACCAATCATCGCGCGGTAGGCGACCAGTTCCGCCTTGTTCGACATCGGGCCGTGACCGGGGATCACACGGGTCTCATCGTCGATCATCGCAATCACCAGATCCAGCGATTGCATGGCGTTGTATACATTGCCGCCGGAATTGGTGTCGATGAACGGATAGCCGTTAATCTTGAAATAGAGATCGCCCATGTGAACGACGTTCTTTTCTTCCCACATGACGACGCTGTCACCGTCCGTGTGACCGCCGCCCAGGAACATCAGGTTGATCGTGTCTCCATTGATATGAAACCGCATTCCCTGGCCATAGGTGACAACCGGCAGAGCTTCCTTGGGTGCGGGCGGTGTCTGGTTGCCAGCTGCGCTGCCTCCGCTCGCCATGCGCACACGCACATTGTCATGCGCGAAAATTGTCGCGCCGGTCTTGCCGAAATGCTCGTTGCCGCCGGTATGATCGAAATGCCAGTGGGTGTTGACGACATATTTGACCGGTTTCGCCCCGAGATTGGCAATCGCACGTTCGATCTTGCCTGAAAGCGGTGCAAACTGATCGTCAATAATCACAGTCGCATCGTCGCCATGGCTAACCCCGATATTCCCGCCCGCACCAAACAGAACCGCCACACCTGGGGCGACCTCTTCGGATGTGACCTCGACATTGTCGAAATTGCGCTGCGCATGGGCGGGCGAAATCAATATGGCGGCGGATAGCAATGCAAAGGCGGCGGGGCGGTTCATATCGGGATCTCCTCTCGTTTCCGAAAGGCGTAGCCCCGCACGCCCTAAATGTCGAACGCGTCTTTCAACTTTGAAAAGAAGCCCTTGCTTTCAGGGCATTCATCACCGGTTTCCGTTTCACGGAACTGGGCCAGAATTTCCTTCTGCTTCTTTGATAGCCTGGTTGGTGTCTCAACCGCTATTTCAACGACCAGATCACCGCGCCCGCGCCCCTGAAGCACCGGCATACCGGCCCCGCGTACGCGCAGCTGCTTGCCCGACTGGATGCCGGCTGGAATGTCGACGGTGTTGGTCGAACCGTCGAGATCGGGAATATTCACGCTGCCGCCCAGCGCCGCAGTCGTGAAGCTGACCGGAATGCGCGTTGCGAGTGTAGTGCCTTCACGCTCAAACACAGTGTGCGGTTTCACATGGATGAAGATGTAGAGATCGCCCGGAGGCGCCCCGCGCGCGCCGGCCTCTCCCTTGCCGGAAAGGCGGATGCGGGTGCCAGTGTCAACGCCCGGCGGAATATCGACCTGCAAGGCCTGCGGGCGATCAACCCGCCCTTCTCCGCGGCAATCACCGCAAGGATCTTCGATCACGACACCGCGCCCGCTGCACGTTGGGCATGGTCGCTCTACAACGAACAGACCCTGTTTGGCCCGGACTGATCCCTGACCCTGGCACAGATTGCAAGTCCGCTCGCCAGTGCCCGGCGTGGCCCCTGATCCATCGCAGGTTTCACAGCTTTGTGAGACTTCGATTTCAATTTCAGTGCTCTTGCCGTCAAATGCCTCTTCCAGGCTGACCTGCATGTCAAAACGCAGATCCGCGCCGCGGCGTTGCTGTTGCCGGGCAGCTCCGCCCCCGCCAAACGCGCTGCCAAAGATGGTTTCAAAGATGTCGCCGATATCGCCGAAGTCACCCTGATGGCCGCGGCCGCCGCCAAAGCCGCCGCCTCCGCCGCCGTTCATGCCCTGCGTAAAGGCCTCGTGCCCGAAGCGATCATAGGCCGCGCGCTTCTGCGGATCCTTGAGGCACTCATAGGCCTCGTTACAGGCCTTGAACCGCGCCTCTGCCTCGGCATCACCCGGATTGCGATCCGGGTGATATTTCATCGCAAGTTTGCGATACGCGCTCTTTAGCGTCGCGCCATCTGCATCGCGCGACACTTCGAGCGTCTGATAATAATCGATCTGGGTTGCGGACATGCTGACCTAATCCCCTTCAAACCGTCCGCCGCCCGAACCGCTGAGCATGTTGCGCAGTGGCCGGGCGGCGGGAGATTTGCATCCGGGCTTAGCCCTTTTTGTCTTCGTCGACCTCGGAAAATTCGGCGTCGACTACATCTTCATCTTCCGGTTCAGAAGCGGTTTCTTCGCCAGCATCTCCGCCTTCAGGGGCCGCATTGGCCTGTTCCTGCTGGTAGATTTCCTGGCCCATTTTCATTGCCACTTCTGTAAGCGCCTGAGCCTTGGCGCTGATCTCTTCGGCATCGTCACCTTCAAGCGCGGTCTTGGTCGCGGCAATCGCTTCCTCAACCGAGGATTTGACATCAGCCGATACCTTGTCGCCGTGCTCTTCAAGCTGCTTCTCAGTCGCATGGACAAGGCTGTCTGCCTGGTTGCGGGCTTCGGCGCTCTCGCGGCGCTTCTTGTCCTCGTCTGCGAACTTTTCAGCGTCCTGAACCATCTGATCGATGTCGGAATCGGACAGACCGCCCGAAGCCTGAATCTTGATGGTCTGCTCTTTGCCGGTGCCCTTGTCTTTCGCCGCGACGGACACGATGCCGTTGGCGTCGATATCAAAGGTCACTTCGATCTGCGGAACGCCGCGCGGTGCGGGCGGAATGCCGACGAGGTCAAAGTTGCCGAGCAGCTTGTTGTCTGCCGCCATTTCGCGCTCACCCTGGAATACCTTGATCGTCACCGCGTTCTGGTTGTCTTCTGCGGTCGAATAGGTCTGGGTCTTCTTGGTCGGGATCGTCGTGTTGCGATCGATCATGCGGGTGAAGACACCGCCAAGCGTTTCAATTCCCAGCGAAAGCGGCGTCACGTCAAGCAGCAGCACGTCTTTCACGTCGCCCTGAAGAACGCCCGCCTGAATGGCCGCGCCCATGGCAACAACTTCGTCCGGGTTCACGCCGGTGTGCGGCTTGGCCTCGAAGAATTTCTCAACCACTTCGCGCACCTTGGGCATGCGGGTCATACCGCCGACAAGGATCACCTCGTCGATCTCATCCTTGGAAACACCGGCATCAGCCAAGGCTTTCTTGCAAGGATCAAGAGTGCGGTTGATCAGATCGCCGACCATCTTTTCAAGATCAGAGCGATTGATCGTCTCGACCAGATGCAGCGGAGTGGACGAACCATCTTCCATGCGAGCGGTGATGAAGGGCAGGTTCACTTCGGTCGTGGCCGAGCTGGAAAGCTCGATCTTGGCCTTTTCCGCCGCTTCTTTCAGACGCTGGAGCGCAAGCTTATCCTTGCGCAGGTCCATATTCTCTTTTTTCTTGAACTGCTCAGCGAGCCACTCGACAATCGCGTTGTCAAAGTCTTCACCGCCCAGGAACGTGTCGCCATTGGTCGACTTCACTTCAAAAACGCCGTCACCGATCTCAAGGATCGAAACGTCGAATGTGCCGCCGCCAAGGTCGTAAACGGCGATTGTCTTGCCGTCTTCCTTGTCCATGCCATAGGCAAGCGCGGCTGCCGTCGGCTCGTTGATGATGCGAAGAACTTCCAGACCTGCGATCTGGCCGGCGTCTTTGGTCGCCTGGCGCTGCGCATCGTTGAAGTAGGCCGGAACAGTGATAACTGCCTGGTCGACCGTTTCGCCAAGATAGCTCTCAGCGGTTTCTTTCATCTTCTGCAGAATGAAGGCGGAAATCTGCGACGGGCTGTAATCTTCGCCGCCTGCTTTCACCCACGCATCGCCATTTTTGCCTTTGACGATTTCATAGGGGACGATTTCCATGTCCTTCTTGGTCAGCGGATCATCGAACCGGCGACCGATCAGACGCTTGATCGCGAACAAGGTGTTGTCGGGATTGGTCACAGCCTGGCGCTTGGCCGGCTGACCGATGAGACGTTCGCCATCCTTGGTGAACGCAACGATCGAAGGCGTCGTGCGCGCACCTTCGGAGTTTTCAATAACCTTCGGCTTGCCGCCGTCCATCACCGATACACAGCTGTTGGTCGTACCGAGGTCGATACCGATTACTTTACCCATTATTTCCCCATCCATTGGACGTTGTTGGACACCGCCTTCGCGCATCTCCCTGTCCCGGCGAGATGCCTCAGCGGCTCGAATACACGGCGGATATAGGTGCGGTTTTGCTTGGCACAAGAGATCGACCGCACTAGTTTTCATCCCATCCAAGGAGGGGACAACATCGTGAACAACACATTCCAGACGGGACGCAGAATGAAGCACATGATCAACGGCGGCCTATTGGCTGCAGCACTTTCTCTGACAGCGTGCAGCAGCGAGCCAGAGGCGCCTGCGGAAGAGGCCGGCACCATTCCCGGCATGACCATCGAAAATCCGCGCATGGTGCTGAACGCGATCGAAGGGAACCCGGCGGCAGTCTACTTCGATCTCAAATACGAAGGGGATCGGGGGCTCACAATCCGCAAGGCAGAAGTAGCGCAGGCAGGCAGCGCCACGCTGCACGATTACGGCGAATACGATTTCAAGGTGCAGATGATGGAAGCTCTGCCCATTCCGCTTACCAATGGCACAGAGGTGGAATTCAAGCCCGGTGCGCTGCATGTCATGGCGTTTGAGCCTTCCGCTGATCTGAAGCCGGGCGGAACAGCCGAAGTGACAATCACCGTTTCCGGCGGCGGGACGCATACATTCGATGCAGAGGTTCTTGCCGCGGGTGATGAACGCGCAGGCGGAGAAGAAGGCTGAGCCAAAGCGCTCCCGCCCCTGAAGAAAGCCCGTTGCTGCCCGCCTGTCCGGTGGGCGGTGAACGGCACCTGACGCCGGGCGAGGTCACCCTCGCCCGGACAGTATTCGGCGACGCGATTGATTATGGCGCGGTGCAGCTGCGCCGCCGAAAGTGGTTCCCGTTCCAACCGAAACGGATCACCATGGCGCCGCGCGGACATGTGCATTTCCACCCTGATGGAACCGCGTATTGCGATGACTTTTCTGAGGAAAGCCTGCAGCGTCAGGGCCTGCTGATCCACGAGCTGACCCATGTCTGGCAGACGCAGACCATGGGCGACTGGTATCTGGTCCTGCACCGGCACCCGTTTTGCAAATACGGCTACAGCCTTAAACCCGGCCAGCCCTTTGCCAGATACGGTATTGAACAGCAGGCAGAAATTGTGAAGCACGCCTTTTGGTTGAGGCATGGAGCCAAACTGGCCGGAGTGGCGGACAAATCAGCCTTTGAACTGCTGGTGAACTTTCCTGGCGCGACATTGTAGCCCACTTGCCGTAGCGCGCCGTAACGTCATGCAAAAAAGATCATTGAACGTGTGGTTGCTCACGATATGGCCTTGTGAGAGCATTACCCAATGGAACCCATAATGATCACAAGTGAAACACGCGGCGGCGCGCACATCATTTCGATGGACGATGGCAAGGTAAACGCGCTTAACAAACCGTTTCTAGACGCCCTGATGGCAGCTCTTAACGAGGCAGCAGCAGATCAGTCGCCCGTGGTCATACGCGGAAAGAAGGGCATCTTTTCCGCCGGTTTCGATTTCAAAGGATTTTCGGCCGGCGCCGAATCCGCCACCGCGCAGCTTCAGGCCGGTAAGGACACCATCCTCACAATCCTGCGTCACCCTGCCCCGGTTATCACAGTGTGTGAAGGCCACGCCTACCCAGGCGGTGCGTTCCTGATGCTGGCAGCGGATCACGCGATTGGCATTCACGGCGACTTCGTCGTCGGCATGAACGAGAGCGCGATTGGGATGGTTTTGCCTCTCTATGCAACGACACTGGGCATGGCCCGTCTGGCGCCTGCGGGCCGCAAGGCAATCGCAACAGGAGAGCTGTTCAATCCTCAGCGCGGCTTGGAAATCGGCTATTTCGACAAGGTGGTGGACGCTGGAGCACTGGACGCAGCAGTGGAAGCTGCAATCACCCACATGAAATCGCTCAACGCAGGCGCGTTCAACGGCAACAAACAGATCATCAATGCGCAGCTGATCAAGGACGTAGAGGCCGCGCCGTTGCCTGATTTCGGGTAAAGCTTAACGCGCGAAGCCCTGCACGATTTCCGTTATGCGGCGTGCGACCTCGTTGGCCGATCCGAATGACGAAGCTTTCGAGTAATAGCGCGATACATCAAAATCTATTCCAACAGAGCCAAGATCAAGAACCGGATCACTCTCCAGCTCCGAGATCGCAAGTTGGAGATCACGCTCAAGAATCAATGGTCCATTTGCTGACAAAGTGCTGTCATCGACCGGAGCACCGTCGCTTACCACGACGATCATCTTGCGGGCTGCTTCTATGGTAGCAAGCTTGTCACTCGCCCATCGCAGCGCTTCTCCATCAACATTCTCGAACATGGCTCCAAGAGCATAAAGGGGTTTCAAATCATCGTCACGGATTGGGTTTTCAAACTGCGAGTATGTGACGTGGAGCAAGTCACATAGCCGCCCCGGATACCCAGGTTTCCCATCGCTCAACCATTTCATTCGTGATTGACCGCCACGCCATCCCACAGTCGTAAAACCGGCAACGGATACTCTTGCCCCAGCGTGTTCTAGAAATTCAGTACATGCCCGAACCTGACCCGCAGCTATGGCCATTTGGTCAGCAAGCGAACCGGACTGATCAATTAGAAGTACAATGGCGTGGTCGCTCAAATCAGTAAGCGAAAACCGAGAAGCTTCTGTTCTCCCAACTTCATATGCACTCCGATATTGCGCAATGCGCTCCGCATCAGCTGGTTTGGAGAATTTTTTTCCAGGGTCTACGTTGTTACCGCTTGCTTGGAGTACCGCGCGCAAATCGACCCCGTCACACTCAATGTCGAATTGTGTTGTATATGCCCGATATGGAAGATCCGGTCGGTCGGGCAGCAGGTCACCTTCGCTTGTCGCTCTAGCTTGTGCCCATAAAGCAAAGCCTACCAAAAGGATGAGCGCCGCGCCAAGCAGGTAGCCTGTCACAATCCGATCAGTCCGGCTTTTTCGCAACGCCCACCATGGCGGGGCGCAGCAGTCGGTCCTTGATCGTCCAGCCTGACTGCATTTCCTGAACGATTGTGCCCGGCTCTTTCTCGTCCGTCGGCACTTCCATCATCGCCTGGTGCAGGTTCGGATCCAGAGGCATGTCCACCGACGCAACCCGTTCAATACCGTTCTGCTTAAAAACCTTTTCAAGCTCGCGCTGGGTCGCTTCGATCCCGACCACCAGGCCCTTCATCTTGTCATCTTCGCGCAGGCTGTCCGGAATTGCATCAACCGCGCGTGAAAGATTGTCCCACACGCTAAGGACATCGCGGGCGAAGCCGGTCGCCGCATAATTGCGCGCGTCCTGAATGTCTTTCTCGGCCCGCCGGCGCACATTCTGCGTGTCAGCCTTGGCATACAATGTGGCCTGATTGGCCTCTTCCAGATCGCGTTTCAGCGCCTCTAGAGCTTCGGTCAAATCGCTGGCCTCCGCCTCCTCCTCACCTTCGGCAGGTTCATCCGAAAGCAGCTCTTCCGGCACGCCTTTCAGTTCGGCTTTTACGTCTTCATTCGCCGCATCATCCTGCGGTTTCTCATTCTCGTTCATATGCTCTGATATTCCATTCAAGCGATAAACTTGTCCAGTGAACGGCCAAGCGATCTTGCGGTCAAATCAACCATGGGGACGACCCGCGCGTAATTCAACCGCGTTGGACCAATCACGCCCAAAACTCCCACAACACGGCCTTCGCGGTCGTGGTATGGTGAGGCGATTACTGATGAACCGGATAGGCCGAAGAGGCGGTTTTCACTGCCGATGAAAATTCGGGTCGCATCCGCCTCCCTTGCACTTTCGAGCAGACTGGAAACCGATTGTTTGTTCTCCAGATCGTCAAGCAATGACCGCACCCGCTCGATGTCGCTCAACGCCGTCTCATCGAGCAGATTAGCAGCGCCCCGCACAATCAGGACCGGGCGCGCATCCGCATCTTCGCTCCACACGGCCAGCCCACGTTCCACCAGGTCGCGGCTCGCATCATCAAGCTGGGTTTTGCCCGTGCTGATCTCTGAGCGCATGGCTGCCGATGCCTCGGCAAGCGTGCGGCCAGACAGCCGCGACGTTATGTAATTGCTCGCCTGATCAAGCGACCCTCGGTCCAGAGCACCGCCCAATTCGACGACACGGTTTTCAACCCCGCCATCTTCACCGACCAGAACTGCAAGCGCCCTGCCCTGCCCAAGATCGACAAGATTGAACTGCGCAAGACGTTGTTCGCGTGTAGGCACCATCACCATGCCGGCAGCACCTGAAAGCTCTGAAAGAAGCGCGCTTGTCTGCTGCAATGCCTGCTCGACCGGACCGCTATCGGAAAGCCGCGCTTCGATCTGGGCGCGCTCTTCCTCCGTCGGCTCTGCCACACGCATCATCCCGTCAACGAAAATGCGAAGCCCTGCATCGGTCGGCATCCGCCCCGCGCTGGTATGCGGGGCCGCCAGCAGGCCGAGGTTTTCAAGGTCAGCCAGAACCGACCGGATCGAGGCAGAGGACAGGTTCAACGTCCCGTCATTGGCAAGCGTCTTCGACCCGACCGGCTGCCCGCTATCGATATAGCCCTCCACCACGCGGCGGAAAATTTCTCGCGCGCGCTCGGTCATTTCTGTGATCGGTGGTGAAGCCATGCTTCCCATTTAGCGTCTACATCCCGTTCGCCAAGCCTTGCGGCGGACCGTGAAGCCCGCCACACCGCCTCGCAACAGCGAATCACGTTCTCCAGGAGTAATTATGCGTCCTTCCAACCGCGCCCCCGACGAAATGCGCGCTATCACGATCGAAACCGGATACACAAAACATGCCGAGGGCTCCTGCCTGATCAGTTTTGGCGACACCAAAGTGCTTTGCACCGCCTCCGTTGAAGAACGGATCCCGCCATGGCTGCGCGGCAAGGGTGAAGGCTGGGTCACCGGCGAGTATTCGATGCTGCCTCGCGCAACCCACACCCGCGGTTCACGCGAGGCGGCACGCGGCAAGCAATCGGGCCGGACACAGGAAATCCAGCGCCTCATCGGCCGCTCACTGCGCGCCGTTGTCGATCTGAAGAAACTGGGCGAGCGCCAGATCACCCTCGATTGCGATGTGATTCAGGCTGATGGCGGCACACGCACAGCCTCGATATCCGGCGCGTGGGTTGCACTGCGTCTCGCGGTCAACGAATTGATGAAATCGGGCGCGATCAAGGAAGATCCGATCACTGCGCAGGTCGCCGCAATCTCCTGCGGTATCTACAAGGGCACTCCTGTGCTTGATCTCGATTACCCCGAGGACAGCGATGCCGATGCAGATGCGAACTTTGTCCTGATTTCGGGCGGTCAGATCGCGGAAGTCCAGGCGACCGCTGAAGGCGCGACCTATGACGAGGAAGGCCTGCTGCGCCTGCTGCGTCTCGCGAACATCGGCTGCGACGCGATTTTTGCCGAGCAATTGAAGGCCACAAGCACCTGAGCCACGCTATCCGCCCTGCACCCGATCTTCGAATAACTGCATGGTGCATTTGTATCCTTGTCGGGCGGCTGAATCTGATCGCATCTGGCCTCACAGGTAAAGGAACACGCCGGAAATGACCCGCAAGCTTGGCTCTGGTTCGCTCGTCATAGCGACGCACAATACAGGCAAGCTGAAAGAGATTTCGGCGCTGCTCGATCCTTACGGTTTGAAGTGCATCTCGGCAGGCTCACTGGGCCTGCCCGAGCCGCCAGAGACGGGCACCACATTTGTCGAAAACGCCCTGATAAAGGCCCGCGCTGCTGCGGAGGCCTCTGGTCTTGTTGCGCTCGCCGATGATAGCGGTCTGAGCGTCGGTGCGCTCGGCGGACGCCCCGGAGTATACACAGCAGACTGGGCAGAACGGCAGTGGTTTGAGGGCGATCCGGGCCGCGACTGGTACATGGCGATGGGCAAGGTCGAGGGGATGCTGCAACAGTTAGGCCCCGACACCGACCGCAGCGCCGCATTCCACTGCGTGCTCGCACTTGCCTGGCCCGATGGAGAGCACGCGGTCTACGAGGGCATCTGCCCCGGATCGCTAACCTGGCCTCCGCGCGGCGAGATGGGTTTCGGCTATGATCCTGTTTTTGTCCCCTCTGCCCGCGATGGCGAACAGACCTTTGCTGAAATAGACCCGGAAGAAAAGCACGCGATCAGCCACCGCGCAGACGCATTTGCAAAAATGGTCGCCGATCAATTCGGGGTCTGACGCCGGGCAACCTTGGTACGTGGAGCAATCGGTGTTCCGATCACGTTCCCAGCAGGCCAATACCGGCAAACCAGCACATCGAACCGGGCGCCCCGCGCAGTGGCGCAGCCTACTTCGCGCGTGTCTGCCCACACTATTTGCGTATAGTGGCCGACATCTTTGGCGCTGCCGGTGGCCGATACCGCCGGAAATGTGCCTGCGCGAAAGTGCTGCTTTTCGTCGGTAAAGGCTGCAATCATGCGGTCAGGCGCGAAACGCTCCTTTGTCCCCATCCACAAATTCTCCCCTGCATGTTGTCGTTCTGCATGAGATGAGTGGCGCAACCTGCTCTCGCGCGCCAGGCGAAGCGCCCATTCTTTTGCGCCCTCGGCGAGGTCGGAATTCCATGACAGCGGCGCAGTTCCAAAGTCAGCGCGCGCCGCGTTGTGCGCATCAAGCCAGACCTGCTCGACCGCTTGCCGATCGCTGGAGGTCTCCGCTTGCCCGGCACTCGTCACGGCAAGTGTCCCAAGGGCAAATCCGCCAAGAATTGTCGCGCGCCATTTCATCGCCTAAAGATGCCCTGTAACCGCTTAATAAAGGCTGAAATACACCTCCGTGGCCCGCGCCCTTTACATTCACTGGCCCTTCTGCGCGAAAAAATGCCCCTATTGCGATTTCAACTCGCATGTCCGCGAGACCGTGGAGTTCGCACTGTGGGAAAGCGCATTGCTGGACGATATGCGCGCCGAGGCGGAAGCTGCTTCCGGCGAAAGGTTGACATCGATCTTTTTCGGCGGCGGCACGCCTTCTTTGATGCCGCCAGAACTCGCCGAGAGACTGATCGCTGCGGCGGAGGAGCTATGGGGCTTTGATCCCTCTGTTGAAATCACGCTTGAAGCGAACCCCTCTTCGGTGGAAGCCGCCAATTTTGCGCAGCTTGCATCTTCCGGGATCAACCGTGTTTCGCTGGGATTACAAGCGCTTGATGATGAAACCCTGCTCTGGCTTGGTCGACTGCACGGCGCACAGGAGGGTCTGAGAGCGCTTGAGACGGCCCAGAAGCACTTTGAGCGGGTCAGTTTCGATCTGATTTACGCCCTTCCTGGACAGACCGCCGCGCAATGGCAGCGCGATCTGGAAAACGCACTCGGTTTCGGCACATCACACCTTTCGCTCTACCAGCTCACCATCGAACAGGGTACGCGCTTTGCGACCGATGTCAGGCGCGGAGCATTCACACCTCTGGATGACGATGAAGCTGCCGGGCTTTTCGCCATCACGCAGGAACTGGCTGACGCTGCGGGTATGCCCGCTTACGAGACGAGCAATCACGCTCGCGCCGGACAGGAGAGCCGCCATAACCTCACCTACTGGCGGTATCAGGACTATGCCGGGATCGGACCGGGTGCACATGGGCGGCGCGGAGGCTTCGCGACCACCCGGCACAAGAAGCCCGAAAATTTCCTGAAGGCCGTGAATGAGCGCGGGCATGGGATCGCGGAGCAGCGCATGCTGTCTTCCTCCGAGCAAGCGGCAGAGGCGCTGCTGATGGGCCTGCGCCTTGCTGAGGGCATTGATCTGGTCAGTTTCGGACAGCGTTTCGGCTGGCAGCGTTCGGACCTGATCGATCAGGTCAAGCTCGATCGATATTGCGCACTTGGGCTGATGTGGTCGCGGGGCACCCGGATCGGCGTCGCTCCTGCCGGCCGCGCTGTGCTCGATGCGCTGCTGGGCGAAATCGTGGCCGATGCTCTGGTGCAGGCATGAGCCGCGCCGAGATGCTCGCCGCTTGGCGCTCTTATCTGGCGGATGGCAAGCGGCGCAGCCCGCATACGGTGCGCGCCTATTGTGCCGCGGCCGAGCGGATAGTCACTGACCGAAATCTGGATAGCTTTGAAGCGGTCGCTACACTGGAAGCGCACGATCTTCGCTCCCATCTGGCGTCTCGCCGCGCTGAGGGGCTGGCGAATACGAGCGCCGCGCGCGAGCTCTCCGCGCTCAAGGCGTTCATCGCCTTCGCCCGCAGCGAGAGCGGGGATCCTGACCCGTCCGCGCCGCGTGTTCGCGGGCCGCGTCTCAAGAAAGGCCTGCCCCGCCCTGTCACTCCCGACGAGGCGATCAATATCGCGGACCTGATTGACGGAACCGCCAGCGAGGACTGGATCGGCGCGCGCGACCGGGCGGTGCTGCTGCTGATGTACGGCAGCGGCCTGCGCATTGCCGAGGCGCTCTCGCTGAC
>CALLQC010000095.1 GCA_938015255.1 uncultured Erythrobacter sp. | reverse complement strand
TCCACCCCGCTCGCCGCTTTGGCCGCGATGGTATCGAGGTTGATTCCGCCGCTGGCCTCGGTCCTGGTGCGGCCTGCCACCATTGCCACCGCTTCTTTGAGCACTTCGGGCGACATATTGTCGAGCAGCAAGTGATCCGCGCCCGCTTCAATCGCCGGTTCGATCTGGTCGAGCCGGTCGACCTCGCAGATAATCGGGGAAACGCCCGCATCGCGCGCACGTCGCACCGCTTCGCCGACACTGCCCGCGACCGCGACATGGTTGTCCTTGATCATCGCCGCATCATAAAGGCCCATACGGTGGTTTTGTGCGCCGCCCATCCGCGTCGCATATTTCTCCAGCACGCGCAGGCCAGGCAGGGTCTTGCGGGTATCGAGCAGGGTGCAGGTCTCGCTGCCTTCGCGCATTGCATCGACATAGGTGCGGGCCATCGTCGCGATGCCGGAAAGGTGCTGCACGATGTTCAGCGCGCTGCGCTCGGCGGTCAGCAGCGCGCGGGCATTGCCCTTCAATCGCATAAGGTCGGTTCCCGCCGCCACTGCTTCGCAATCGCTTACAAGCGTTTCGATCCCCACTTCGGGGTCGAGATGGCGAAAGAATGCCTCTGCCAGCGGAAGCCCCGCAACGACGATGGCATCGCGGCTGTCCATCACGCCGGAAAAGCGGGCCTCGGCTGGAATCACGCTTTCGGAGGTGACGTCCCTGCCGCCGCCTTCAAGGCCAACGCCGAGATCTTCATCGAGAGTCTCGCGGATGAATTTGTCGAGATCGAAGCCGGGGAGGGTGAATTGCGACATGGGCGCTGTTTGGCCGTTTTTTTGTTTCGCCTCAAGCGCCGCGTTCGCATCCGCTCACTTGGCTTGCGCCCTACCGGGCGGCGCGCAGTCGCGCGCTGTCGTCGCCTTCGGCGCCGAAACCATCCCAAGCCATCACTTAAGCGCTAGTTTCGGTCGCAAAGCGACCGCAAGCACGACCGTGCGTCGGCAGGTGCACCGTAGCGAAGCGAAGGAGCTGCATCGAGGACGAGCGCGCGGTGGCACGCCCGCAAGACATCAATGCACAAACCGCGCAACCACATCGCGATACGAACGCGACACCTTCACTTCCGCGCCCGAATCGAGCACGAGGAAGCATTCGCCATTGGTGTGCGGCTTCACCTGCCGGACCTGATCGAGATTGACGATGGTCGAACGGTGCACGCGCTGGAATTTGCGCGGGTCAAGGCGCCGTTCCAGATCCTTCATCGTCTCACGCAGGATCAGCGAATTGTCGCCGGTATAGATGCACATGTAATCGCCAGCGGCTTCGATATGCTCGATGCTTTCGACCTCGACGCGGAAGATCTGGCCGCGATCCTTCACATTGATGAGCTTTTCAAACCGGTCTGTCGCGGCATCGCCCGCTTCGTTGAAATTGGCGGCGCGGTCGGGGGCAACTTCGGACAGTACATCAAGCAGCTGCTCGGCATCCTCGGCCGATTTCTTTTCGGCAATACGTTGCCGCACGCGCTCGATCGTATCGGCAAGCTTGTCCTCGTCCACCGGCTTCATGAGGTAATTGACTGCATTTGCCTCAAACGCGCGGATTGCGTGCTCTTCATAAGCGGTCACGAATACAAACAGGGGCGGCTCGATCTCCATCACGCCTTTGACCACGGAAAAACCGTCAAAGCCCGGCATCTGGATATCGAGGAAGACGAGATCGGGTTTTTCTGTCTTGATCTTGCGGATCGCTTCGCGGCCGTTTGAGCAAGTGTCGATCACTTCGACGTCATCGAACGGCTCAAGCCGGACCTGAAGGCCCTGAATGGCGAGTTTTTCGTCATCGACGATGATGGTGCGAATTGTCATGCGGAAGATCCAATCGCGCGTTGGGGGTTGAGATTGACGACGTTATCGGCGGTGGCTGCGGAGCCTTCTGCCGCTGCATTCGAGGGAGCCTCTTCGGGGGCAGGCTCACCTGATTGTGCAGGCTCATATGGGATTTCGATAAGAACTTTAAAGCCTCCGCCAGGTTGGGACGTCGTCTCGAAGACGTGACTGTCTCCATAGGACTGCATCAAGCGGTTGCGGATGTTTGAGAGACCAACGCCGGTAGAAACGGGACGATCCGTTGCAGGATTGCCGTCATAATCGATCATCCTCGCCTGCACTGGCAGATCAAGACCCGGTCCGGTGTCTTCCACGCTCATTCTCAAGCGTTCCCCGACAACGCGCGCTGTGACGGAAATGCGCGCGCCTTCTTCTTGCGGGCTGACTGCGTATTTGATCGCGTTTTCGACCAGCGGTTGCAGCAGCATCGAAGGCAGCGAAGCAATTCGTGCCTCGTCATCAATCTCGAAATTGGTTCGCAGACGCTCTTCGAAACGCATTCGCTCGATATCGAGATAGAGGCCCAGCGTCTCGATCTCCTTGTCGAGAGTGGTCTGGCTGCCCGGTTCGGCAATCAGCGTGTGGCGCAGGAAGCCGGAAAGCCGCGTGAGCATCGCATTGGCCGGCTCGGTTTGCTTGAGCAAAACCAGCGTGCTGATCGAATTGAGTGTGTTGAACAGGAAGTGGGGGTTAAGCTGATACCGCAGCATCGCGAGCTGCGCCGCCGTGGTCTGCGCCTCAAGCCGCTCAAGCCTGTCCGCCTGTTCCTCAACCGTGAGGAAGTAATTGATCGCGTAATACAGCGCGCTCCACCCGCCAAGCAGCGTGAGCGGAATGAACGAAAGCCCGATAAAGCGCTGGGCAAAGGTCGTCTCGCGCGTACCGCCATAATAAACGCCTTGCACCCAGGCATCAATCGTCGCGTGCAGGATCACCGCACCAATCAGGACGAGGGCCGTCATCCCCCACGTCACAAACGGCTGGCGACCGATAAGCTGCCGATAGATCACCGACAGGACAAGCGTAATGGAAAAGCCGGTGATCGTGGTCACCAGGATTACGGCAAGCAGATCGAGCGGCTGGCCGTTGGCAATCGCGTTGACCGCGCGAAGAAGAAATGCACCCCCCCAGCCGGCAAGCTGGAGGTTCCAGAATGCGCGGTTCTTGCTTGCAAAAAACGGTGCAGGCTGGATCTGGAGAACGGACATCGTTAGCCGGTCTTAGCCGATTTTTTCGCGCTTAGCAGCGGCTTTTGCTCCGCCAGGCGTCGTTCAGGTGCGTTTGAACTGCTATGTGCCACCCTTACAGGCCCTTGTCCGGGTCGATCTGACGCTTGAAATGCAGGGCCCAGTCGGCCTTTCCATCATCGCGCCGTATGGATTCGATCCGCGCCAATTCCTTTGCGACGCGGTCCATCCGATCCTGCCATTTGTCATGGGTGCCCGGAATGAAAAGCAGTCCGCCCGAGCTTGGTCGATAGCGATCGAAAAAGCGCAGCGCAGCGCGCGGATCGTATCCTGCATTTATCAGGAGCCATGGCATCAATCGGTCCGCTTCACGCTCGGTCGCTTTCACATTCCGGCGGGTCCGCTTGTTGCGTGTCAGCCACGCGCGGTGCTCCATCAGATTGTGCGCAAGCTCATGAGCGACAACGGCTGCAAGCAGCTCTTCGGGATAGCCGAACCCTTCGAACTCCCGGCCAATGACAACGCGCTTACCCTCGGCAACTGCACGGTTGCCAGTCGGGGCAAGTTCAAACCGTGTCCTGCAGGCCGCGACACCTGCCAAAGCGGCGGTCGATCCGTCGCGAAAGCCGACTGTTACGCCGCCCTGCTCGGCAAGAACCGTATCGATGTAGTCGTGGAGACGGGTTAGGCGCCGCCAGTCGAGCCGTTCCTCCGCTGCCCAGGTCATGGGCTTTTCTGCCCCGACACTGACAATCTCTCGATTGGGTTCAAACACGCCGGATAGCCCGGCGGGTGAGCCAAGCGCGGCGGTCTGCACGGCGAAATCGCCCTTCAGCTCAAGAGCGGCGCGAACATCATCAGGCGCGCCGTAGCCTGCCATGTCATGCAATTGCAGACCGATAGACGGCGCAGCGCTCGTGCAGAATTCCGCATTGCCGCGGATCAGTGCCCAGCCGACATTTTGCAGTTTCTGGTCGGTATCCTGATACGCCTTGATCGCGCTCAGCTGCGCCTGCGCGCTTTCGGCGGTATCGCCTGCGCTGACCGGTGCGGTGGAAAAGCACAACACGCCGGCAAGGGCGCAAAGCCTGGCACCGGATTTCATCAGCTACCGGATTTATCGAGCGCCTCTTTCAGCGCTTCATATCCGACTGCACCGCCAATCGCAGTCTCGCTCGTGACCCATGCGGGCGTACCGCTAAAGCCAAGCGAACGCGCAAGCGTGAGGTTCTTGGCGAGTTCCACTGTGACGGCATCCGATGCGGCATCCGCGCGGGCACGCTCAATGTCGAGGCCCGCACGCTCGGCGGCTTCCTGAATGGCTTCGGGAGTGGTCGGGCCAAGCTTGAACATGGCTTCGTGAAACTGCTGATATCTGCCCTGCAATGCAGCGGCGAGAGCCATCCGCGAAGCAGGTTCGCTTCCATCGAAGATCGGCCATTCGCGGACCACCACTTTCAGGTCCGGATCTTCGGCCACAAGGCGCTTCACATCGGCGACGCTTGTTTCACAATAAGGGCAATTGTAGTCGGTAAATTCGACAAGCACCTTGCTGCCATCGGGGTTGCCGATCACGGCGCCGGGAAAAGCTGTGTAGATCTCGCTTCCCGCCCCGGCGAGCCGTTCGCGCGCCTGTTCATCCTGAAGCGCCATGGCCAGTTCTTCGAGAATTTTCGGGTTATCGAGCAGATAGGCGCGCGTACGATTGTCGGCGAGGCCGGAATAGGACCACGCAGCCGCTCCCAGAAAACCGAAAACGAGCGCGAGCAAGGCAGTGAAAAGCGATGTGCGAAGGCTGGTATCCATCAGGTATCCGAATTTGCGGTTTTGAGATGCGTGGTAGCCTAGCGGCTGTCACGAATGCGTTCCAGCTCGGTCCGGGCCTGAAGCGCAACGTCCTGTGCACGGATCCAGTCCGCTGATCCGATCGGCAGCCCCGCCTCAGCCGCCTGCGCATTGCGCAAGGCCTCCGGATAGCGGCGGCTCATCACCTGCTGTTCAGCGCTCGCCAGGCGGGCGCGCGGGATATCGCCCCGTGCGGCATAGACCACGCCGAGCTGATACCAGGCGAATGGATTGAAGCGATCCTTGGCGACCGCTGCCCGCAACACCTTTTCGGCCTCATCATAATTGGCCTTGTCCTCGGTCGCGATGAGAGCGTGGCCGAACATGCCGGCGATCAGCGGCTGGTTAAGGGTGATGTCGGTCGCCTTGCGCAGCGGGGCCAACGCGTCCTGCGGGCGTCCGGATTCCAGCAGAATTTGCCCGTGCAGTTCGAGGAAATACGGATTGTCCGGATTAAGGGTAAGCAAGCCTTCTGCCTCACTGAGCGCTTTCTCGACCTGTGCATCCTTGTGATATGCATAAGCGCGGGCATAGCGAGCCGGCACGCTCATATCGGCTGCCGGGTATTGATAGAATGTGCGCTGCGGCTCTGCGATATAGCCGTAAAGTTTAGCCTGAACCCGCTCAAACCGCTGTTGCAGGTCCGGATCATCAGGGGTCGCCCATGCAGGATCCTCCTGCAGCAATCCGCGCAAAACCTGAATGCGATCGCCCGATAGCGGGTGAGTGCGACCATAAGCCGCATCGTCCGACTGGCTGAACCCGCGCCGGATTTCGAAATTCCGCAGCTTCTCGAAAAAGCTGATCATTCCGCGGCCCGAAATGCCTGCCCCTGAAAGGTAACGCGCACCGGCGAGATCGGTCGATGCTTCCTGGTTCCGGTTGAATGCCAGAAAGCTGCCGAGCGCGGCCTGTTGGCCAGCGAGGATCGTCCCCAGCGCTGCTTCGCCGGCACCGGCCAGCGCAGCGCCGACTCCAAGGATGAGCGAAAGGATCGATATGCCATTCGCGGCAGTCGTTCGCTCGCCAAATCGCACAACGTGGCCGGCCGTGATGTGGCCAAGTTCGTGGGCGATCACCCCTTGCACTTCGTTGGCGCTTTCCGCTGCATTCAGCAGGCCGGTGTGGATATAGACGACCTGCCCGCCCGCAACGAAAGCGTTGATTGATGGATCGTTGATGAGGACGATATCGACATTGCCTGGCTCAAGCTCCGAAGCCTCGACCAGCGGGGCCATCATGTCATTGAGCAAAGCCTCTGTTTCGGCGTCGCGCAGAATCGACTGCGCGGCCACCGGCTGCATCGACCAGATGAGGCTCGCCAGCAGAGCCAGCGCAAAGGCGGCAAGGCGCGGCAATGGCCGGGCTCCTGCCTGGAGGAGACCTGAAGGGAGAGAAAGCGATCGCATGTCGCCCCTGTCTAACGCGTTTCGTCCTGAACGGGAACTGAAAGCGCATCCTTGGCAGCAGATTGCCCTGCAGCGGCCGATGCGAAGCCGGCAATCGTATCGACCAGTTCCGTGTTGCTGCGCCAGGGGGATGCAAGCGTGATCAGCGGCCTGTTGTGGTCCGCATCGCGCAGATATACCGGCAATGCGTGCGCGCCCGCATCCTTCAACCTAGCGCTCAAAACGCGGGTGTTGCGCGGATAGACGAGGGTGTCATCCTCTCCGTGGACCAGCAACATTTGCGGACCATCGCCGCGGACATGGTTGATCGGTTGCGTCGCCTCCCCGTCTGGCGCGTTGCCGAAGGCGGCAATTGTGCTCTCGCTGTCAAACGGGAAGAAGTCGTAAGGGCCGGACAGGCCGACAACACCCGCTATGGCATCGGGAGCGACCCCCTCCTGATCCAACCAGCGCTGTTGCAGCGCGGCCGTTACAACGTTGTAGGCCCCGGCAGAGTGTCCAGCGATCACGATGCGATCAGGATCACCTCCATATCGTTCAATTTCGCGGTGGGTCCAGCCGATTGCCGCCGCTGTATCCTGAAGCATGGCAGGGTAAGCACCATCGGCCCCCAGCCGGTATCCGGCAAGCACCACTACGAACCCTTTTGGCACAAAGGCGCGCCCGATAAATCCATAATCGACCGGATCACCCGATCGCCAACTGCCACCATGGACAAAGACGAGAACCGGGCGTTTCCCTTCGCTGGCAGGTTGCGTCTCATGGGCCCAGACCAGCAGCTTTTGCTGGGGGTGATCGCCGGTTGAAATCGTGGCCTTCAGCTCCGCGCCCTGTGAACCGCCCGTTATGCGATCGACCGCGTTCAGCACGGCCGGTCCATTGCGCGAAATAGCGATCTGCAAGGCGGCTGCGCCTATCACGACGATAGCTGCCAACCCGCCCACTACCCAGACCATGGCTCGCCATCCTTTTTTGCGCTGTTTTGTTCCCGTCATGGGGCGGGTCTATCGCCCTCACTTACAGTCTTTACAAGCCTGTCGATCTTTGGATCGAAATCGAGCCCGGCTTTGTCCAGAAATGCCTGGGCGTCGGAATAATCCGCTCCGATCCAGAAAGGAACGCCTGCACGTTTGATTTCGGCAACGGAGGTCTTTTCCTGATCGTTCAGCGGTTCATCCGAGGCGCGGCGGATAAAAATCGCAGCGATCTGATGTGTGTGGGACGCGGCAATCGCGCCGAATGCTATCAAGTCCTTTTGTGTATCATCTCCTACCAATGCGAATTGCATGTTCGGATATTCGCCGAGGATCCGTTCAATAGCGGCGCGCTTGTGTGAACCGTGACTTTTTGAGCCAAGCGTCTTGGTGTTGAATCCCCAATCTCGCAACATCACCGGGCCGAGCGGCATGCCCTGCTGCTCCTTGAAAGTCACGAGGTAGGAAAACAGGTTCCATGGACTCGACGAAACATAGAACACCGGTCTTGGGCGCGCCTGCGGAATGTCTTCGAGTGCGGCGAGGCCGGCCTCACCGCCGAGTGACGAATAAAGCCCGCGTGCCCCTGGCACCAGTTCACGCTGGTCCGGCATTTGCGCCAGAACCCGTTTCCAGTTGCTTGCGATAGCCTTCACGCTTCCGGTGATGCCCGTCTCCAGGATGGTGTCGTCGATATCGGAAATCACGCCGACTTTTGCCTCACGCCCGGGCGCGAGGACAAAGGCTTGCGTTTCGCCTCCCTGCTCATCCGATGAAGGCGGCGACCAGCTCACAAGAGCGCGTTCCCAGGCTGTTTTCAGCGGAAGGGTGCTACCCTGCGGGAGCTCTATCGAAAAATGCGCGAAACCTTCATCGTCCGTGCGCAGGGTCTGGCGATGGACCTCACCATCGCCGCCGGTGTATTCAAGGGTCACCTCAAGGTCGGCCACCTCGTGTGAGGCATACTGCTTGATCATGGTGCGGATGTTATCGAGGAAGCTGCGCTGCTCGAAATCGGGATCGTCGCCGCGCATGGCGCGAACGGACAGCTGCACCCGGCTGTCATTGCGATAGCCGAAGAATGGCTGGAGACGGATCGGATCGTTGCTGGAAAAAAGATCAATAGGCATACCCTGCAAAGCGGGCAGGGCCGCCCAAGGTTCCAAATTTTCCAGCGCGTGCCGAATTACCCCACAAGCTTTTTCGCGGCGCGCTCGATCAGCGGAATATCGTTATCGATCTCACCAACCATGGCGACTTCGCCGTTGCCGTTGCGGCGAACCATGACGAGCGAGAATTCCGCGCCATCAGCCGACAACGCCTCGAACGTCATGGCTTCCAGCTCGCGCAGTTTCTTGGCGAGTGCGCGGCGGACCTGATCTTCCGGCTCGACAGTCTTGCCCGTTTCTTCCTTGCGAAGACGGCGCTCTGCTTTGACGATCCCTTTCAAGCCGCCATCAGCTTTAGCAAGGAAACCGGCCAGTGAGCCGCGCTCCAGATCCAGGCGATGTGCGTGGCTCAGCACGGCAGCATATTCTGTAAGCCGCGTTTTGTCGTAATCGCTACCGAACACCAGCTTGACGACGGGCGTCATAGGCGCGCGATCCTGCATGGTGAGGCCGCTTTCTTCAATTAGCTCGTCGTAGTCTTCGGGCTGTTCTTTGGCCGCAAGCGAGAAGTCGTAGGCGCGGCCAACAGCAGCGTAAAGCGCTGTGCGGCTGCGGTCTTCTGAGGTGCGTGCATTCTCGGCCAGCTCACGGGCCGATGCAAGACAATCATAAAGGCCCGCATCCGCATCAGCGTCAGCACTCAGATCATCAACCGCCAGCTCTTTGGCAACCGCCGCGATTGTCGGTTCAAGCTCAACGGAAGGTTCGGGCTCTGGTTCAGACGCGGCCTCAGGCGCAGGCTCTGGCTCAGGTACCAGCTCCTCAGCCGCGTCGGGCTCCGGTGCGGAATCGGCAATTGGCTCTGGTGCAGGCTCAAGCTCGGGCGCTGCGGCCGGTTCATCATCGGCGGTTGGCTCCAGCTCAAAGAGAGGTTCAACTTCCTCTGTCGCTTCAAAAACGTCGTCTGCTCCGCCAAAGCCGGCCTCGCCATCTCCTGCTTCCTCGAACGCAGCGGCTTCGCCTGCAAAGTCCAGACCCTCGGAATACTCTTCCGGACGGTTGTCTACCGGATCGACAATCGACAGCTCATCGGCGACCGCATCGTCCTCTTCGCTCCCATCGATCTCGTAATCGGCAGGATCGAACTTGTCGGCATCCAGATCAACGGCCTTTTTGACCGGTGTCTCGATATAGTCGGATAGCGACGCAAAGCTGTAATTTGCAGCGTCTTCTTCCTCTTCCTCATCCTCAGGATCATCCAGGCCATATTGACCGAAATCCGGAGTGGGAAGGCCGTCATCATAAGAACTGCCGCCAAGGTTCGCACCAAGGCTATCGGCGAGCGAGGCAACTGTGCCGGCTTCTTCGGTTTCGTAGCCGCCTTCAGTAGCGTCCTCTTCGCTCAGCTCGAAGACATCATCATCAAGCTGTGCAGCAACCGGCAGAGCGGGCTGGGCCTGGTCCACTTCGCCTGCTGGCGAATCTGCCCATTCGGTCACAGGGTCGGCGTGATGCTTTTGCGGCTCGTCCTCATCCTCGACCGGCATTTCATCCGCTTCGAGCGCCTGATCAATCTCCAGCAAGAGTTCGTCGGAAGTGACCTGATCGGCGACTTCTTTCCAGTTGATAACGCCGTAAATGAAATCGATCGTTTCGTTATTGCTCGAAAACGGCAGCAAGATCCCGCGATACATGATCGAACTGCCACGCTGGTTCACGAATTCGGCTTCGAACCCGATCGGTGCCTCATTGGCAAGGATTTGCATGTAGTGATCGGTGATCCGGCTCAGCAATGAGCGCGGCGGAACGTCAGAAAGGCGATCAATGTTGGTATCAGTCCCGCATTCCTGGGCAATCAGGGCGCCCAGGAACTGAACTGCCGGATCTTCAATTCCCGAAGAGAAATCGAGCAGGACCGAATTCGGCCCGAAATCACCGAGATTTTCAGGCTCAAGGTCTTCGATAGAAGGAAAGGTGTTATCGCCCAGCAGGCTTGCCCAGTGATTATAGGCGCGCACCTGCATACGGCGTTCATCCTGGCCGATGGCTTCAGGTGGCAGCTCGCGCGATACTTCTTCTTCATCGTGGGCATCCCAATCCTGATCGTCTCCGGTCAGATCACTGGAATCAAAAGCGCCCCGCAGATTGTCCATGGCCTAATCCGCCCCTTCTTAAACGGTTTCGGATCGGGTTCTGGACATGCGTGGTAAACATCCCGTTAAGTCATACGGGAAAGTTCGAAATTTGTGTGTTTTGGTCCTTTGGCGGCAATTCGTTTGGGGGCAGGCCTTGCCGGGCCGAGATACCATGCAAACGCCGTGGCGTCAGACCGTCCTAGAGGAAATAGCGCATCTTGATCGTAAGTTTTTTGGAGCTTTCGCCCATGTCAAAGACCGCATCCCCAAATTCCGGGGGAGCCATCCGCACCGGAGCATCGCGGGAGAAGCCATAACCTTCCTTTGGCGCCATCCCAAGTACACGGTCGGCTTTGCCATTGTCGTTCTCATCATGCAGCAAGGCGATGGCATACTTGCCCGGCTTCACTCCCTTGAACGTGATCGTGATCTTTTCGCCCGCTTTTACAACCGTGCGGTGTGAGGCGGGGTCTTTGCGGCATTTCGGGAAAATATCCTCGCGCGTCGTCATACACGCGCGCACCACGCCTTTGTTCGACCTCACATCAGTGACAGTGATGGTCACTTCATTGGCAGCGGCAGGGGCGGCCATCGCCGTTGATGCGCCCGCGAGAACAAGAAAAAGCGCGCGGGTCATGCGGCGGCCTTTTCGGCCACCATCCGCGGAGAAAACCCGCGATCCGTTCCGCACAGGTGATCCCAAAAGCGAAAATACAGGCCGAAATTGCATCGATACTCCTCGTGATGCCGTTCGTGATGGCTTGCCGTTATCATCCAGTGTCCCAACGGAGAATGAACAAGCCAGCGCGGGAACATCTCCCATCCCATGTGATTGGTGACGCCCATTATCGTCGCGACAGTCAGCACTACGCCCAGCATGGCGAGATGAATTGGAATGATAAAGACCAAAACAGGGATCAGGACAGCGCCTGTAAGCGATTCCAGGGGATGAAAGCTCATGGCTGTCCATGCGGTCGGAGGACGGCTATCATGGTGAACTCCATGCATCCGCTTAAACAGGGCGGGTCGATGCATTGCGCGGTGGGTCCAGTAAAACCACGTGTCCTGCGCGAACAGATACAGCGCTACTGATAGCGGCAGGCACCACAGTGGATAGGCGCTCCAGTCAGCGTACAAACGGGTCCAGCCCAGATGGTTCCATGACCAGAAAATCATTCCTGCCGGCGCCCCGTAGATCAGCGTTGCGATCAGAGACCAGCGGATTTCTTTCCTGATCTGGATTGTTCGATCCGCATAGAGCCCCGGCCTGGTGCGCTGTGTAATCCAGGCAAAAAGCCCCGAAGACGCGAAATAGCGGATGGCAACGAAGGCCGACGTCACAACGCTCACGATCAGCAGAGCGAGCAGTACAGGCATATCGGCGGGAAGCATTGTACGTGCTTGTATGGCTCTTATCCTGCGGTGTCGATATCCGTGCAATTTGGATCAAGCATGGCGGTGTGACGTCGCATTGCCGTTCGCGCAAGCCGCTCCATCTGCACCTTGCGGCGCGCCGGCGCGAGCGGTGCAAGCATGGCTGGACGGATTATCTCCGCATCGTAACCATCCGCAACGATAACGCCGCAGACATCCGGTTGGTACCCTTCGCTTTCCAAGGGGGCACGATCAAGTTCTGGCGGGACACCCCAGTAAAAGCGGTCGCAAAAATCCAGGTAATCTGGCCATTTCGTATCACTCAGAAGATCCCCGCGCGCCACCTTGATTTCTACAATCACGATCAGTCCTTTGGCATCAACGCCGATCAAATCTGCACGGCGCCCATTCTTCAGCGGCATTTCCGACACGCACCAGATATCGTTGCGCGCAAACAGTCGCATTATCCCACGTGCGACGTCCTGCGCCGCGTGAGTGCAAGTCGAATCAAGTGTGAGAGTATCGGGCATCCGGCATGCTTGGAACATACCACGAACGCCGTCAAGCATCAGGCCGCTTTGCGAGAAGCCTCTGGATGAAGGGCACTCAAGATTGCCTGACGGGCTTCGTAAAATTCCCGCCAGAGGGCAAGCGCAGGAACGCATGCGTCCTGCCCGCGTGCTGTAAGAGTGCGGAGTGCGGCAAGACCGGGCTGCAACAGGGCCGCAATATCTTCGGTTCCCTGCCACACTAACGTTTGCTGGTAGTCTGCGCATTTTTTCACGAGAGCAGCAAATGCTTGAGCATCTGCGCAATCGTTTTCTGCGGCGAGCCCTGCGAGCCCTGCGATCTCGGCCGCCTGCCGGTGAACTTCGGCCCATCGATCGGCAAGTGTCGCGATCGGATGCGCAGCCTCTTTGGCGGCACGGCGCATAGTGGATGCTTGTTCGGGTGGAAGCGCTGACATGGCATTGGAATACCCGCCAAGCCCTTGCCGAACGGTTAAAGCCTCGACTATCCAGACCTAGGCTACCGATAGAATTGTGTGGCGCACGCCGACAGGTCTTGCTAAGCGCGCCGCCCGGCGCAATGAATGCGCCAGTCAAAAGCGGCATTTGCACCCGTAGCTCAGCTGGATAGAGCGCTGCCCTCCGAAGGCAGAGGCCAGAGGTTCGAATCCTCTCGGGTGCGCCAGCCTTCTCCGGCGACTTTTCTACCCTGATTTGGCGTAGGGGAAACCGTACAGGGTGTATGCAAGCCACGTGAAATCGAACTTTTGTTCGATTGCTCGTCTCGCTTCTCCTGCGGCTTCGACCAGCATCTTGCCTTCAAGCAGGGCAGAATAGAACGTCTCAGAGAAAACAAGCGCCAGTTCATCGTCCACTTCCCACATGGCGCCCACAAATGCTGCGGCACCCTGTCTGCTCTTTGGGCGCAGGAAAGCATCGGCAAAGCCGCTTGCATTAGAAAGAAGATGTCTTCCCGGTCGCCCGGCTTCGCATGCGTTAAGAAACACGAGACAATTCGGCTTGTCCGCCCCAAATCGCGCGCTCAGTTTCACGGCGTTGTGGGTCAGGACATTTTCCGTGAGTCTGCCATGCTCCTCTCGCTCCTCCTGCATGGTCAGCCCTGCAGACAGCACGGATCCCTGTTCGGCAGAACCGTGGCATGCAAAATGCAGAATGCTGCAATCACCGGCTTCTTTCTGCAGAAATGATCGAACAGCGCGGCTATCGGCTTCGAGCGGCTGTGCGCCGGAGAATGCCGATACGAACATATCCCGTTCTTTCTGAGCGAAGGGGAGTTTTTGCGAGTTGTCGTAGTAGTCGGGGATGACATAGCGCGCGGCACTGCCAGCGAGCTGCAGGTCTCTGCCGGGCCAGAGTGCGCCGGGGAGGCGGCGCACGACGCCCCACTCTGCAAGAAAGCGCCCCGGTTCATCGGATTCACTTCCTGTCGGAGAAGCGACGGAGAGAAGCTCCCATGGAATCGTGGGGCTGTCCGCGATGATCTGGATTGCGTTGATCTTCTCGCGGTGTTCCCACAATGCCTTGCGGATGTTTTCGGGTAGCAATTGATCTGCGGTGACCGAGGCTGCGTCGAGCAGGTCCTGCTTTTTGAGCGCATAACCTTCCTCGGTCAGATCATAGGAATTGTTGAGTTCTGTCAGAAAATCTTCGGCAAAACGCTCGACGTTGCGGCTGCCCAGACCGCGCAATTCTGCGGTTTCGCCGATCCCCGGCTCGCGCGATTCCAGATTATACCGGATCAGAAGTTCGCCGCCCTGCTGTTCAATCTCATAGATGCGCAGGGTCACCGGCTCGCTTGCGCTGCCTCCAGTCGAGAACGACTGGGCCTGCATGACAGGCAGCGGCTCTCCGTCCACGAAGACGGGCTCAAGCAACAGCAGCGCCAATGGACGCCCCTCTTGGCTGGCCTCAACCTGAATTCGGGCCGCCCCCGGCTCAAACCCTTCGACCAGGAACCAGAAGGTTTTCGTGGCAGGAGGGACTGCCACCTCTCGCCGTCCTTCGGTTTCCAGCCGTGCATTGCTGAGTGGAGTGACTTCGATGACAATGGGTTTGCCTGCGTCGACATCGGCAGGAGCGGATGTCGTATCCATCGTCTGGCCAGCGACCAGTTCGATCGTTTCGGGAGAAATCGTCACCCCCAACTTCACCGGGCGGGAAACGGGCGGGTCGGCCTCCATCTGGGCGGCAAAATGACATTGCACCGGCGC
>CALLQC010000094.1 GCA_938015255.1 uncultured Erythrobacter sp. | reverse complement strand
TCCACCAGACGACATCGCCTGTTTTCAGATCGTTTCCGGTGAGAACTTTCATTGCCGTGTCTCCAAAGCCAGCTGTGCGACGGCCGCGTCCTCGCGCGCTGTCACTTCGCCGATCACAATAAGCGCAGGGCTTTTGATCTGCTGTTCAATCACCAGATCGGGAAGGCCGGCCAGCAACCCGCGCACGACGCGCATATCGGCGCGCGCGGCGTTTTCAATAACGGCGATCGGCATGTCCGGCGCAAGACCATCTGCCATCAGCTTTTCGGCGATCTGGGGTGCGGTTTTGACGCCCATATAGATCACCAGCGTGCGGCCCTTTCCGGCCAGACCCGACCAGTCCTGATCCGACAGCCCCTTGCACTGGCCCGCGACGAAACTGACGATGCTGGCCGCATCGCGGTGGGTGAGGGCAATCTGTGCTGCTGCGGCAGCGCCGTTTGCGGCGGAAATCCCTGGGACAATCTCGACCTTTACGCCGTGCGCGCGAGCCAGTTCGGCCTCCTCGCCGCCGCGCCCAAAGATCAGCGGATCACCGCCTTTAAGGCGCACGACGTCGTGCCCGGCCTTCGCCTCGCGCACCAGCAGCAGGTTGATGTCGTCCTGTGGCAGAGTATGCTTTGAACGCTGTTTGGCGACAGAGATCAGCCGTGCGTGCGGTTTGGCCAAGTTGAGGATATCGCGGCTAACCAGACCGTCATGAACGATGACTTGGGCCTGTTCGATCAGGCGCGCGGCGCGCAGCGTCAAGAGGTCGGGATCACCCGGCCCTGCGCCTACGAGAAAGATGGTTCCGGTCTGTGTCATGCGGCCGAAATGGTCGACTGGACGGCATTTCGCCAGCGAGAATGCGTTTGCGGTTGCTAAGGTAAGCTATTCTCATGGGCCGCCTGCGCCGCTCAACCCTCTGGCGGTGCGCAGTAATTGTCGCGGTATCGCTCAATTGTGTCTATCAATTCTTCCGGATCAGCCTTGATTACCCAGCACGATAATATCTGGATCGGATAGGTTGCCGAGCGCCGACCTTCGCTTAAGCGGCTGAAAGGCCAAGGCAAATTCTGGACCATCTGGTGATCTTTATCGATAAGAACACTGATCCAGCGGAACTGCCGCGAATAGGTGTATTGGACGGTCCCGACTTTGGGCCAGGGCACTGGATCACGAAACTGCAAGGGCAAGTGAAATCCGTGCTCGTCCAGGATGATGGCTGGTCTGTCGCCGCTCAGCTTATTAAGCAGGAATCTGATGCCAGCGATCAGGGCGAAGACAGCCAGAATTGTAAATGCAAGCACGAACAGTTCGTGCAGAGACAGTCCGATGAAGGCAGATGCCAACAGCGCCATCACCATGATCGTCGCAACATCAACCCAGTTCAGCAAACGGCGAGCATATGTCTTCTTAGGCAGCGCAATCGGTGTGCCAGCACGCGGATTTTGTGCATCACGCACATCGCCTGGCGCGTTGCGGGGATCGAGGCCCGTCCATTTTGCGGTGTCGACTTTTATCGCCATGCCACATGACATGGCATAAGGACGCTACAGAACCCTTAATCTGGGACGGCAAACCAGTCTTCTGCCGCGTCAGTCCGGTTTCGAATTGCCAGAGGAAAGCGCTGCAATCATGCGGTCCATCTGCTCGCTGGTTCTGAGATTGAGGTCGCGCTGCGGGAACGGGATCTCGATGCCGTTTTCCTTAAAGAGGTTCCAGATGCGCATGTAGACGTCTGATCGGATGTTCGCGATCCCTTCCTCGGGATCCTGAATCCAGAACCGAAGCTCGAAATCTACCGAAGAATCTCCAAAGCCCATCAAATTCACGCGCGGTTTCGGGCGCTGCAGGACGCGGGGTGTATCGTTGACAGCTTCATAAAGCAGCTTGGTCACAAGCTCGAGATCGCAGCCATAGGATACACCGACCGGCGCCTTCACCCGCACATCCTTGGAGCTGTAGGACCAGTTGACCACCTGATTGATCATCAGGTTTTCGTTCGGGATGAGGTGTTCGGTCTGGTCGCGGGTGATTACCGAAATGGCGCGTATGCCGATCTTGCGGATCTGGCCGACAGCTTCATTGCCTGCTCCATCCGTCACCGAAATCACGTCTCCCGGCTTGATCGATTTGTCGAGTAGCAGCAAGATTCCTGATATCAGGTTGCCGAAAGTCTTCTGCAGACCAAAACCGATTGCGAGACCGAATGCACCGCCAAAAAAGGCAAGCGCAGTCAGGTCAATTCCGAGCAGGTCTATGCCGATCAGAAACGCAAGTGCCCAGATCGCGACAGTGCTGAGTTTTTCGGCAAGCAGTTTTTGGGTGCTGTCGAACCGTGTGATGCGGCGGATCAGGTTGCGGCTTACACGGGTCAATACCCATGCGAGGGTAATGACCAGCGCGATGACACCGATGACCAGGAACACATCAAGCAGGGAGATCCGCAGGTTCCCAATCTCGAAGGCTATATCGCTCATCCATTGCAGGAAAGCCCCTGCTGTTTCGCTTTTCTCGCCTACGCCCTCGACGAATTCGCCCGATGCCTCGATCGCTTCGACCGCTTCTGAGGGCGTTGGTTCCGGCGTCGGAGTGGCGTCTGGCGCGGCCTCGGCGCTGTCAGCGGCTGCTGTCTCAGTCCCGGCGCTGTCCGCCGCAGGATCAGTCGTTTCGGTCACATCTGTTGGCAGTGAGGCGGCAGTCGTCATGCTTTATCCATTGTAGCGAGTGCCTGCGCGAGGTCTGCGATCAGGTCATCCGGGTCTTCAAGGCCGATGGATAGGCGAATGGCGGGGATCGTGCCAGTGCGGCTATCCGGCATTGTCGGGGATGGCATGACGCTGCGATGCTCATGCGGGGCGATACACAGCGCAAGACTCTCAAAACCGCCCCAGCTGTATCCGATGCCGAACAGCTCCAGCGCATCGACGACGCGCGCAGCGGCATCGGGATCATCGCTTGCAAGCAGGAAGCTGAACAGTCCGCATCCGCCGGTGAAATCGCGTTTCCAGATCGCGTGCCCCTTATCCTCCGCAAGCAGCGGACAAAAAACCCGTGCCACCTGAGGCTGATCAGCCAGCCAGGCTGCGATTTGTGCTGCGCTCTTTGTCGATTTTTCCAGACGCACGCTCATCGTGCGCAGCCCGCGTGCGGCAAGCGCGGCATCATCTGGCGAAACGACCTGGCCCAGCTCCTGAGACGTGCGGCGCAGTGCGCGGTACCAACGCTCTCCGGCGCTCGCGCTGCCCATCATAATGTCGGAGTGTCCGCCGACATGTTTGGACAGGCTCATCATCGCAATGTCACAGCCGTTTTCAAGCGCGGCAAAGCCCAGGCTGCTTGCCCAGGTGTTGTCGATCATGCTGACAGCGCCATTCTCGCGAGCGATGGCGGCCAGTGCAGGCACGTCGCACACTTCCATCGTCAAGCTGCCGGGGCTTTCCATCCAGACGCCGCGAACCTTGCCGCGAAAATGGCTTTTGTACGTGTCGATATCCAGAGGATCGAAAAAGGTCGTCTCCACACCCAGCCGTTTGAGCAGGCCAGTGGCCATGCTGCGGCTCGGATCATAGGCATTGTCTGTCATCAGCAACCGGTCGCCCGGGCGCAGAACGGCAAGCATGCAGCCTGCAATTGCGGCCACTCCGCTGGGGTAAAGAACCGTGCCATGCGCGCCAGGTTCGATCTGCGTCAGCGCTTCTGCCAGAGACCACTGCGTGGGCGCGCCGCGCCTGCCATAGAAGAAACCGCCGTCAGAATTCGTTTTGCCCGCCGCTTTTCGGTCGGCATCGGTTGAATAAAGATGGGTGGAGGCACGCCAGACCGGCGGATTTACCACCGCGCCGGTCCACTCCTTGCGTCGCCCGGCATTGGCGATGCGGGTCGCGGGACGCATGTTCTTGGGGTCTTTACCGCTCATTGCCCGCTGCTCTGCGATCCTTGCGCTTTCGGCGTTTCGGGATCGGCCTCCCATTCCTGCCAGCTGCCATCGTAGAGGGCGGTATCATGTTTGCCGATCAGATGAAGCGCGAACAAAAGCACGCTGGCGGTTACACCGCTGCCGCAGGTGGCAATCACCGGGCGAGTGAGATCTGTTCCGGCGCATTGGAATATCTCTTCCAATTCTTCCCCGGTCTTGAACGTTCCATCGGCGTTAAAAACTGTTCCAAACGGCACATTGAGCGATCCGGGAATTCGTCCGTTCTGTCCGCCATGCACCGGATCAATCCCGCTGCCGAACACTCTGTCTGCGCTGCGCGCGTCGATAATTTGGTGAAGCTCGCTTTGCAGGTTCGAAAGGACATCCGCTTTGCTTGCAATACGTTTGGCAGAAAACACGCCTCCGGTCGTCACGGCGACATGGTTTGAACGCCCTTGCTCCAACGCGCGGCCTTCGCTGCGCCATTTTGAAAGACCGCCATCGAGGATCGCCACATTATCAATCCCGTGGGCGATCAGGATGAACCACGCGCGCGCAGATGTTTTGACGGCGCTGTCATCATAGAGAATGATCGCAGATGAGGGTGTTATGCCAAGCGCGTCCAGTCGCGCGGAGAGCTGATCGGGCGAAGGGATCGCCGCAGGCACGTTCGATTCGGGATCGGTAAGGCTCTCAAGATCAAGGAACCTCGCACCAGGTATATGGGAGGTTTCGAACTCGCTTCGGGCATTTCGCCCCGAAGCGGGAAGGTGCCGTGATGCGTCAAGAATTACGATATCCGGTTCAGCCAGCCGGCTTTCAAGCCAATCGGTTGAAACGAGATCGGGAATGGAGTCTGTCATCGCACCACCGCTAGCGCGCGATGGAAGCTGCGCCAAGGGTCAGGCGGATTGTGTTTGCGCCGTTTCGCTGATCTTTTGCGCCCGCAAACCGGCAATACTGCCCGGAGGAGCGTTGATCGGAATTGGATGAAGCCTGCTCTGGCTTGAGCTGCTGGGGGTGCCGAGCACGAAGCCGGATCTCTTTCGCGGGGTATGTGCGGCTTCGAGGTCCACCAGCATCAGCGGCACGGCAATGGGCGTTCTGCCTTGCCTGATAACGCTGACATCCTGCCACGCCAGGTCGATTGTGCCGGTAATGGTAGCGCTCTGGTTCGGGCCGATCCGCTCGATCTTGTGCGGATTGACGGGCTGGGAAGATGCCTTGAAGCCCGAATTGCTCTGAGCGGTGGCGAGCTGAGGAGCGATGACAATATCACGCGCTGCAGCGGCGCTGCGATTGGCCACCGTAAGGCGGTAATCAACGGAGAACCGCATCACGGAGCGCGTGGCGCTGGTGATGTCGAGCCGCAGGTCAAGCCGGGCTGCGGCAATCGGCGTGGCGGCCGTTTTTGGCGAGGGATTTGGCGCTGGGGAGGATGGCGGCGCTGTCGAAGGCTCGGTTCGTTCGACCTCGTCTTCCACGGCGCGAATTGCATCATCCGCCGCGGGCACACCAGCGGCGAGCTGCGGTTCAGCGGAATTTGAGCGTCTGCGGGCGCGCCACCAGACCAACCCTGCGATCAGAGCCAGCAATGCGGCAAGTGCCGCGATCAATGCAGACGGCACGGATCGAACAGAGGAACCGGGCTCTGTCACAACCCGGACCTCGGGCTGATTTGCCGAGACATTTTCAGCCGCAGGAGGCGCGCTACCGCTTTCGGTGTAAAGGCTGTCCTCTCCGAAGCCGGGCCCTGTTTCTGCTCCGCCAAGTTCTGCTGGCGAAGCGGATGGTGCGGGTGCCGTATTGGACTGTGTTCTGACGGATGGCGTGGACGCTTCGCGCGGCGCTACCGGCCTTGTGCTTTCAGGCGCTGCTGTTGGTGTTGCAGCCGGACTTGGCGAAGCGATAGGCACATCGGAGGGCGCGGGGCTCGGTGTGGGGCTCGGCGCAGGTATCGGTGTGATTCCGGTCGCTGTATCGCTTGGCTGCGGGATGGTTCGCGGGCCAATCGGCACACCGTTGCGCTCATTCACCGGGCCCTGCGGCGCGGGCGTTGGCGATGGCGTGGGTTGGGGCAGAGTAAAGGTCCGTGGGTCGCTCTGCGCGGCTAGCGGCGTACACATGGCAGAAGCGCCTGCGCAAAGCAGAAAGATCGCCTTCAGGGCGGCGGTTTGTCGATTTGGCAATGTGCGCATGGTGCGATTGTTATCTGGTGGTGTAAACGAGGGCGTCCATAAAACGTGCCTGCTTTCCATTATATGAGCGTGCTGCTCCGTCCACCAGAGCGCTTGCACATGGTGACATTTCACGGCAACAGCGCGGCATGGAAAGCACACCTGAATCCGAACTCAATCCCGCCTTTCTCGGCAAGGACAGCCCGCTGCCCACTTCGCCTGAGGAAGCAAGGCTCGACTACGTACCAAATCCGCGCGAAGGTGCATTGTTTCTGGTGCGTTTCGCCGCGCCTGAGTTCACCTCGCTCTGCCCGGTCACGAACCAACCCGATTTTGCCCATCTGGTCATCGATTATGCGCCGGGTAAGACCATCGTCGAATCAAAAAGCCTTAAGCTTTTCCTCGGCAGTTTTCGCAATCACAACGGTTTTCATGAGGACGTCACAGTCGGAATAGGACAGCGCCTGTTTGACGAAATGCAGCCACGCTGGCTGCGTATCGGCGGCTACTGGTATCCGCGCGGGGGCATTCCGATCGATGTGTTTTGGCAATCGGGCGCTGCACCCGAGGGGTTATGGGTGCCCGATCAGGGCGTGCAGGGATATCGCGGGAGAGGCTAGCCTTTGCGCTCGGCCATGATGCGTTTGTTGCGCGCTTCGACCAGACGAAATGCCTTTAGGACGGGAAATTGCTCGTCCACTCGCCCTTCATGACCGAGCAGCCATAGCTGCTGATAGAACCAGTAGATCCCGGCAAAGCCGTTCACCGCCTTCACCATTTGGAACCGCTTGAGGAAGCCGAGCCAACCGGGAATAAGGTCCAGATTGTCTTCGTATCGGGGGAGATCGGTGCGTCCTTCCAGCAATTGTTTTGGCGCATCCGGAACGGCGCAAAGCGGGCGGCCAAGACCAATCACGTCCGCAGCGCCAATTTCAAGGGCCTGCTCCATCGCCGCGCGTGTGCGAAAGCCGCCTGTTACCATCAGCGGAACGTTGACTTCTGCCTGCATCGCCTTGGCGAAATCCACAAAGTACGCTTCGCGCGCAGCGGTGGATGGAGCGACGCTCTGTTCTTCCACCTCTTCCATCCCTGCGACCCCCATCAGCTTTGGCTGCTCGTAGGTTCCGCCTGAAATCTCGATGAGGTCGACCGTCGCTTCCTCGAGCCATTTAACCACTTGCAGGCTGTCTTCGAATGCAAAACCGCCTTTCTGAAAATCGGCGCTGTTAAGCTTGACCGAAATCGGGAAATCCGGCCCCACGGCCTCTCGCACCGCGCGGACCGTATCCAGAAGGAAGCGCGCGCGGTTTTCCAGGTTGCCGCCATATTCGTCTTCGCGCAGATTCACTCGCGGGCTGAGGAACTGGCTCATCAGATATCCATGCGCGCCATGGACCTGTACGCCGGTAAAGCCCGCATCCTTGCACGCTTTGGCTGCGGTCGCCCAGCGACCGACCAGATCGGCGATTTCATCTTTTGTGAGCGGTGAGGGCTTGCCAAATTGACCGCCAGGCAATGCGAGCGCGACGTCCGATGACGATTTCGGATTGGGATTCACCAGCTTTTGCGTCTGCCGCCCCCCATGGCTGATCTGCGCCCAGAGATGGTTGCCAGCCCGTGTCCCGGCTTTGGCCCAGCTCGCCAACCGCGCGGCCATATCGGCATCAGGCGCACGGTCTATCACGACATTACCCGGCCTTTCGAGATGATCCTTGTCGATAATGATGTTGCCGGTCAGCAGCATTCCTGCACCGCCATCGGACCAAATGCCATAAAGCCGTTCAAGTTCAGGCGTCGGCCGTCCGTCCGGGGTCGCCAATCCCTCGGTCATTGCACCCTTCGCGACCCGATTGGGCAATACTGCTCCGCAGGGCAGAGTAAGTTCATCGCGAAGGGGCATGGAAACCTCACTATCTAAGTTCTGATTTGAAACCTAGCTACCTTCATGGCGATCCCGACGCAACTCGTTCGGCCAGGGCAACTGGCCAATCCGCTTCTGTTGCAGTGCTGCAGGATCCAAGGCTGGGTGAGACTTGCCCTAAAGCGAATGGTGCCGGCTGCAGGAGTCGAACCCGCGGCCTGATGATTACAAATCAACTGCTCTACCAACTGAGCTAAGCCGGCCCGTTTCGCTTGGGATGCGGTCCTCTAGTCGAAAGAGCTTTGGCTCTCAAGTGGGAAATATCACATGCCGCTCAGCATACGCAGAACGCGGTTAGCGCTTTGTCGAACATTACCGTTTGGATGCCGTTTCAGGCTTGCAACACACCTGATGTGCAGCGATGCTGGTGACATAAAGGGACGGATCAATGGTGGACAGCAACAAGCGCAAGGAACTGGCGTTTAATGAGAACAGCAAGTCGATAGGTGTGGCCTATCTGCTGTGGTTGCTGTTCGGCTGGATCGGCGTGCACCGCTTTTATGCAGGCGAAACCAAGACGGCGATCATCCAGTTGATCCTGGGGCTGACCGTTGTTGGACTGGTGTTTCAGATCCCATGGTGGCTGGTCGATGCGTTTCTTGTTCCCGGCATGATCAACAAGCATAACAAGAAGATCATAAACATGCTCAATTATGGTGATCCGGACGGCGCTCCCGCACCGCCGCCAGGTGAAGAGCCGCGGGTTCTCAGCGAAGCTGACCGCAAACGCGATGCGATGCTCGAGGATTTGCGCCAGACCGGTTATCGTAAAGAGCGGCGTGATATGTCGCACCTCTACCGCTGATCAGTATGGCTCGCGATCAGAGCGCGCCAAACGTCCAGCCTTCGGTATAGGCAATCTGGGCAGTCAGGAAGCGTGGTTCCCAGCGGCGTTTCTCAGCGGCGACCTTGCGCAGCCACGCCGCCGTTAGCAATGCGTCCGATGAATGGTCATCAATATCACCATAGCGATCGACCGGCGGACAATCCAAAACTGAAAGCGCGGCGTTGAGGTCCGCATAGGTCAGCAGCTTGGTCCGCGCTCCGAGAGCCGCTGTCTCTCTTGACGCAAGGCCGGTGTAAATCTCGACCAGCAGCGAGCCACCTTTTTTCAGGCGTTTGTCGGGGATCGGATCCATCGGCCACACAGGCAGGTGGCCCTGCAGGCGGTGCAGCATCCTCATGCCGGTGAGCGAGCTCTTGCCTACTTGGGCTGCGCCGACGAGGTTGAAGTTCGACACCGGGCGGCACTTTTGAGCGCGCTGGGCGGTTTCCGCCTCGCGAAATCGACCCTCGCGGGTCACTGAACCGGGCAGGAGAAAACGGTCGCCCTCGTCATCTTTACCGTGCCGGAAATACCGCCGCGCTTCGGGGTGCTGGAGGAAACTGTGCGCGCCGAAATGTTCATCGTGCTCGCAGATTTCGTCGATAAGCTTCCACAGCCGCTTGGCGCTTTTGGGGCTGTCTTGCCAGCCAGGAAAGAATGCGCCGCAATCATTGAACGGCAGGCTGATGCCGAGATCAATCCCGACGAGCGAATTGGCGGGAAGATCATCGCGCAATATCTCGAAAACGTCATTGCGGGAAAAGCCGCCCTTTGGAGGATCGACGAGCACAGGTGCACCGCCGTTTCCCTCGGCAATGGCGATGGCAATTCCCTTGTGCCGCTCGCCGCGTGCGCCCGACCAGTCGATTGCGACGAAATGATCAAATTCCCGCATTACGATTTGGAGCATTCCGCGCTGGAGCTTAGCTTCCAGCCTTCGCGGGACCGCGATACGTACCTGTCGCGCTCGTACTGTTCCATTTTTCTCCAATCCTTGACCCGCTCATAGGGAACTCCGGAGAGATGGATGCATCCTTCGTTTTCCCATTTGTCGATCCTCCAATCGGCCATTGTCGGCAGAAACGTATCAACATGCATCGGCGCCATACCGCCAGAATATGTGCGCCAGACTGCAAAGCCTTCCAATCCGCCCCAGCCAGCATCGGAAAATTGGACGGCAGCGAAGTGGCCTTTATCCGGCGAGAATAGCGGTTTGGCCCCGGTGTCGGTGACGCTGCCTGTGCCCGCAGTATCGATCAGCATGTAGCCGCCGACTTCATAGCCGCTCCAATCAAAGCCCACAAAGCGATCGTCAAACTTTTCGAAATTGGCAACGTCGATGGCCCATGTGGTTTCGATGCAAAGAACGGTACCGAGCTGGGTTCTCACGGCGAGCCAATGCATCGACATATTGGCAAAGTCTTCCCATTCAGCTGGCAGTGTCAGCGCGGTGTCGCGTTCGGGCACTGCGCCTTCCAGAGTGGGCCTGTCCGGGCAAGCCGCGCTTGCGTCCGGGCGCGCCTGAGGTGTGTCCTGCGCTGATGCCGGAAGTGCCAAAGCAACACTGGCTGTTGCTATCGCAATCATTGCCCCTGCAATTCGGCACGTCGCTTTGCCCACCATTCCATTCGCTCCTTAACTTTGCGTTCGAATCCGCGTTCGACGGGGGAATAGAAATCCTGCGGCTCCATCCCTTCCGGCCAGTAATTGTCGCCGGAAAAGCCATCCTCTGCGTTGTGATCGTAGGAATAGCCTTCACCGTAACCGATATCCTTCATCAGTTTGGTCGGCGCGTTGAGGATATTGGCGGGCGGCATAAGGCTGCCGGTTTCCTTTGCCGCCTTGAACGAGGATTTCTGCGCGTTGTAGGCTGCGTTCGATTTGGGTGCCGTCGCGCAGTAAAGACATGCCTGAACAATCGCCACCTCGCCTTCGGGACTGCCGAGAAATTCATAGGCTTGTTTTGCGGCAAGGCATTGTGTGAGCGCCTGCGGATCGGCAAGACCAATATCCTCACTGGCAAAGCGCACCAGGCGGCGCAGCACATACAGTGGCTCTTCGCCGGCGGTCAGCATCCGCGCCATGTAATAGAGCGCGGCTTGAGGATCTGAGCCGCGCAGGCTTTTGTGCAGCGCGCTGATCAGATTGTAATGCCCGTCACGGTCCTTGTCATAGACCGCCAGGCGGCGTTGCAGAAACGCACCGAGCGCCGCGGGATCGAGCGGTTCTGTGATCTTTGCGTTGTAAAGCGTTTCGGCCTGTCCGAGCAGGAAGCGCCCGTCCCCATCCGCGCTCGCGATCAAGGCGGTGCGGGCATCTTCGGTCAAGGGCAGGGCGCCTTCGAGCTCTTCCGCCCTTGCAAGCAGAGCTTCGAGCGCGGAATGGTTGAGCCGCTCCAGAATGAGTACCTGTGCGCGGCTGAGCAGCGCAGCGTTGAGGGCGAAGCTTGGGTTTTCGGTCGTCGCGCCCACCAGCGTCACCGTGCCGCGCTCTACGAAGGGAAGAAAGCCGTCCTGCTGGGCGCGGTTGAAGCGGTGGATCTCGTCCACGAACAGCAGTGTGCGCTGTCCGGCCCCAGCCAGTTTGTCCGCCTCGGTAAAGGCTTTCTTGAGGTCCGCGACGCCAGAGAATACCGCGCTGATCGAAACAAACCGCATGCCCACTTCGTCGGCGAGAAGGCGCGCGATGCTGGTTTTGCCCGTGCCTGGCGGCCCCCACAGGATCATGCTCGACAGTCTGCCTGCAGCGACCATCCGGCCGATCGCGCCCTGCGCTCCGGTCAGGTGATCTTGCCCGATAATTTCGGCCAAGATGCGCGGGCGCAGCCGGTCCGCTAGTGGCGCATCCTCACGCGAAGTGTTGTCCATCCGCGGCGGTGCGGGGTCATCTGCAAACAAGTCAGCCATTCGTCGCCTCAGATAAGCTGCTCATCGGAAAAAGCCATCCGGAGCTTGAATAGATAGGTCTAAGATATATCTTAAAGGCCATAAGAGATATCAGGAGAATGACATTGACTTGGCAAAAATATGGCAAAGGCGGCTGGAACAACCTGGGTCCGATGATCGCCATGATGGCTGCACAGGCAGCAACCGAATGGGATGATGACACGCGCCTTCGCCGCGCACGCAAGAGCCGCGATTGGCATGATGATGCACCCCAGCGCAAACGCCGTGGGCGCATGTTTGCCAGTGGAGAATTGCGTCTGGCATTGCTCGCCCTTATCGATAAAGAGCCGCGCCACGGCTACGAACTGATCCGCGCGATCGAGGATATGACAGGCGGCGGTTATGCGCCGAGCCCGGGCGCGGTCTATCCGACCCTGCAGATGCTTGAGGAAGAAGGCCAGATCAAACCCGCCAAGGCCAAGGCCAAGGGTGACGATACCGAAACAGGCGGAAAGAAGCCTTTCAAGGTGACGAAATCGGGTAAGGCCGAGCTGTCGGATCGCTCTGAGGAAGTAAAGGAATTGATGGGCCGGCTTGGCGAGCATGGAGAGCGGGCCGAGCGCGTTAAGGAGAAGTCTCCAGATCTGTTCCGCGCAATGGGCAACCTGGCCAACGTTCTGAAAAACCGCGCAAAGGCCGGTAAGCTTGATCAGAACACGATCAATGAGATTGTCGACATCATCGATGAGGTCGCCAAACGTATCGAGAGGCTATGACGGCTTTCATTCAGCGCTTGGCATTCAGCGCTTGGCATTCAGCGCTTGCCAGTCAGCGCTTGGCCACCCAAGCAATCAACAAGGCTTAGGTCACAGATGCAAATGTGAACGTCTGGCAGTTAAGGTGTTAACCATTTCGAAGCACTAAAACTTGCACGGACGTTCACTTCTGCGTCGTAAGGCAGTTCCATCAGAACAGAACAAACCCTTGGAGGGTATGATGGAACTCGCATTGCATGATGGTGCTCCGACCGTAGAAAAATCGCCTTGGCACCTTTGGGCCGTGGGTGCGCTCACGCTTGTTTGGAGCGTGTACGGTGCCGCGCGTTTCCTTGCCGCACAGTCGGGTACGACGAGCGCAGGGGCAATTACACCTTCTTCAGACGAATTTTCCGCCTTTGCTGCATTGCCCATTTGGGCAGGGGCATTTTGGGCGTTGAATGCCTGGGGTATGCTCGCGGGATCTGCGATGCTGTTTGTCCGCTCCAGCTGGGCGGTTCAATCGTTCGTCGTCGCGTTGTTCGGCCTGGCCGGAATGTCAGTGCAACTGTTTGTAATTGCTGAGCAGCCAGCCAATATTTACGCCATGCCAATCGCGCTTGCGACTTGGATCATAACAATGGTTTCGCTGCTCTACGCATCGCGCGCGCAAGCTTCGGGTTTTTTACGGTGACCCGGTAAGAACGCGCGTAAACTAGGGGCGGCTCTGGCCGCCTCTTTTTTGCGCTGAGCGGTGCGAAAGTTAATGCATTTGCGGGCTTCGCTCGTCCGGCGTAATCTCAACCCTGCGGCACGGTTACGGGAGACGGCCGGGCCGATTGAGAGGGGGATCCGATATGAACGATATTTCTGAGACGAAAACGCCTTGGCATCTCTGGGTAGTGGGAATTGTCAGCCTGCTTTGGAATGCAGGGGGCGTGTCCAGCTATATGATGACCGAGCTCGGCATGCTTGAAAACCTTGAAATGCCACCTGAACAATTGACCTATTTCAGCAACTTTCCGGCATGGGCGGTGGCGTTCTGGGCGCTTGGCGTGTGGGGCTGCTTTTTCGGTTCGCTGGCCTTGCTGTTTCGCAGCAAGTGGGCGGTGACCTTGTTTGGTATTTCCATTGTCGGTCTGCTGGGAACCACGATCTATCAAAGAGCTGTCGATCTCCCGCCTGAATCGATGCAGACTGCCGGACAGACTGCGTTTGCCGCTGCCATCTGGATCATCACTCTTGCATTGCTGTTTTATGCCAGCCGCATGAAACGTGCGGGCGTCCTGCGCTGACAATCAGGCTGAGGCCGCTTCGGCGGCTTCCGCTTCCTGCAGCGCGCGGCGTTCCTCGATCAGGCGGACGTAAGTGTCGGCCACAACCTGATTGATCGCTTCCCAGCTGTAATTGCGGCTGCGTTCCTCGCCGGCTGTACCGTGCGACATGCGCAGCGCGGGATCAGTGCAATAGGGCGCTATGGCCTCTGCAAGTGCCGCTGCATCGGGTGCCTTGTCTTTCAGGGGAACGAGACGGCCCGTCACCCCGTCCTTCACGAGGCTTGATGCGCCCGTTGCACCTGCGGCAACAACGGGCAGGCCGCAGGCCATCGCTTCCAGAGTGACGTTGCCAAATGTTTCTGTAATTGATGGGTTGAAGAAGATATCGCCGCTGGCAAGCGCGCGGCCCAGATTTTCACCTGTTTGGAAGCCGGCGAAGATTCCGCCAGGCAGCGCCTGTTCAAACCATCCCCGCGCCGGACCATCGCCGATAACCAGCACTTTGTGTGGGACCTGCCGCTTGCGCAGCTGAACGATGGTTTCGGCAAAAACGTCCAGACCCTTTTCCATCACCAGCCTGCCGAGGAAAACGATGGCAACGTCGTCATGTCCCAGGCCCAGCGACCTGCGCCATTCCTGATCGCGCTTCTCGCTGGAAAACACCGTGCGATCGACACCGCGCGACCACAGGCCGATATCATCGTGCATATCCATCGCCAAAAGCTCGTCAATCATGCTTTCGGACGGTGCGACCAACGCATCGCAGCGATTGTAGAAGCGTCGCAGAATACGCACGACTACCGGTTCGAGGAACGCCATTTTGTAATATCGCGGATATGTCTCGAACCGTGTGTGCACCGATGCGAGCACAGGTATGTCATGGTCCTGCGCCCAGCGCAGCGCGGCATGGCTTGATGGATCGGGTGAGGACAGGTGAACGATGTTAGGCTTGAACTTGGCAAGGTCACGCTTGACCTTCGCGCCCAGACCGGTCGGCAGGCGGTACTCGCCGCGCCCGAATGGGAAGCTGAGCGATGGAACGCTGACAAGGTCGCCGGTCGGTTCAAAGGCAGGTTCGGCGACGGTTGGCGAATAGACGCGCACGGCTGCGCCTTTACCCAGCATAGAGGCCATTAGGCGATTAAGCGCCTGATTGGCCCCATCTCGGGTGTAGTTATAGTTGCCGCTGAACAATGCGATACGAAGGTCGGATGTTTCCATTTCGCCTCCACGTTTAGGCAAACCGTGCACAGAATGCGAGAGTGAGGATATTAAATTCATCTCCTGCGTTGACTCTCCACACGCTGACACTAATGCGGCCAGTGGGCCACGCGGTCCCAACGCCGCGCGAGCTCTCTGCAAGGAGAGAATACATGACTGACTACGCACGTGGGCTCTTGCACGAGCCGCCGCTCAAACCTGAGCGTCCTCAATTTTCATCCGGTCCGACTGTAAAGTTTCCCGGATGGTCCCTCGACAAACTGAATACGAAGTCCCTCGGACGCTCACACCGCTCGGCCTACGCCAAAGGCCGGCTCAAATATGCGATCGACCTGACGCGCGAGCTGCTGGGTGTGCCAGACGATTATCTGATCGGCATTATGCCAGCGTCCGACACCGGCGCTCTGGAAGCGGCGATGTGGACCATGCTCGATCCCGCGCGCCCGGCAACGGTCGCGGCGTGGGAAAGCTTTGGCAATGTGTGGATTCAGGATGCGGTGAAGCAGCTGAAGCTGCCCAACCTGCAAACACTGACCGCCGATTACGGTGAGATCCCCGATCTTTCGACCATCCCGCAGCGCAACGACGTCGTGTTCACATGGAACGGCACAACCTCCGGCGCGATGATCCCGAACACTGACTGGCTTGAGCCGGGCCGTGAAGGCATCACCATCAACGACGCCACCAGCGCCATCTTCGCAATGGAGATGGATTGGGCAAAGCTCGATGCGACAACCTTTAGCTGGCAGAAAATCATGGGCTCCGAGGCGCAGCATGGAATGCTGGTCCTGTCGCCCAAAGCTGTCGAACGGATTGAAAGCTATGATCCGGCATGGCCGCTGCCCAAGCTGTTCCGCCTGAAGAAAGGTGACAAGATCAATCGCGGCATCTTCGAAGGCGCAACGATCAACACCCCGTCGCTGCTCGCAACCGAAGACTATATCGCTGCACTCGAATGGGCGAAATCGATCGGCGGGCGTCAGGCCTTGTTCGACCGCGCGAACAAAAACGCCGACATCGTCAAGAACTGGATCGAGGCCAAGCCGTGGCTGCGCAATATGGTTTCGGATCCGGCGCAGCGTACCAATACCGGCGTGTGCATGATGTTCCAGGGCGAGTGGTATGATGGTTTGTCCGATGAGGACAAGGCAGGCGTTCCGAAGCAAATCGTGAAGCTGCTCGAAGAGCGCAATGTTGGCTACGATTTCAACGGCTATCGCGACGCCCCGCCATCACTGCGTATCTGGTGCGGCGGTACGGTTGAGGCGGAGGATATTGAACGCCTCCTGCCGTGGATCGAATGGGCCTACGAAACCGTCAAGAACGGCTGATTTCCGGGCGGTTCCCGCTGGGGACCGCCGCTTTTCCCCAAAGTTACATCGGGCCGGTGAAACACCGCGCTTCGACAAGGAATTACCTATGACCAAACCCAAAGTACTCATCTCTGACAAGATGGACCCCAACGCGGCGCGTATTTTCGAAGAGCGCGGCTGCGATGTGGATGTGATCACCGGCGAAAGCCCGGAGGAACTGAAAGCCCGCATCGGCGAATATCACGGTCTCGCGATCCGCTCCTCCACCACAGTGACGCCTGAAATCCTCGATGCAGCGACCAACCTCAAGGTCATCGGGCGCGCAGGCATTGGCGTCGACAATGTCGATATCCCCTATGCCAGCGGCAAGGGTGTGGTTGTGATGAACACCCCCTTCGGCAACTCGATCACGACTGCTGAACACGCGATCGCGATGATCATGGCGCTAGCCCGCATGATCCCCGCAGCGGACGCGCGCACGCAAAAGGGCGAGTGGCCGAAAAAGGACTTCATGGGCATTGAGGTTACAGGCAAGACGCTGGGCCTGATCGGTGCTGGTAACATTGGCGGCATCGTTGCTTCCCGCGCTCAGGGTCTGAGGATGAAGGTCATCGCTTATGACCCCTTCCTGACCGAAGATCGCGCTATCGAACTTGGCATTGAGAAGGTCGATCTCGACAATCTGCTCAGCCGTGCCGATTTTGTATCGCTTCACACGCCACTGACCGATCAGACCCGCAACATCCTCTCGCGTGAGCGGCTGGAGAACGCGAAGCCCGGCATTCGTATCGTCAATTGCGCACGCGGCGGATTGATCGACGAGGTGGCGCTTAAGGAAATGCTCGAAAGCGGCCATGTCGCAGGCGCCGCCTTGGATGTTTTCGCCGAAGAGCCAGCCAAGGAGAACCCCCTGTTCGGCGCGCCCAATTTCATCTGCACGCCGCACCTTGGTGCGTCCACGACCGAAGCTCAGGTCAACGTCGCACTGCAGGTTGCCGAACAGATGGCGGACTACCTCGTCAATGGCGGGGTCACCAACGCGCTGAACATGCCTTCGCTGTCTGCTGAGGAAGCGCCAAAGCTTAAGCCGTATATGGCACTGGCAGAAAAGCTGGGCAGTCTCGTGGGGCAGCTTGCCCATGGCAACCTGACCAAGATCAGCATCGAACGCGAAGGCGCCGCCGCCGAACTGAATGGCAAGCCAATCACCGGCGCGGTACTGGCGGGCTTTATGCGCCGTTATTCCGACACGGTGAACATGGTCAATGCGCCTTACCTGGCGAAGGAACGCGGCCTTGAAGTCTCGGAAATTCGCCATGAGCGCGATGGCGCGTTCAACACGCTTATCCGTGTCACGGTTGAAACCGATGCCGGCCCGCGATCTGTCGCCGGCACTCTGTTTGGCAGCGAAAGCCCGCGTCTGGTCGAGATTTTCGGCATCGGCATCGAAGCCGCATTGGACGGGGCCATGCTATACGTCGTCAATGACGACAAACCGGGCTTTATCGGCCGCATCGGGACTTTGCTGGGCGAAAACGGTATCAATATCGGCACATTCAATCTCGGCCGCCGCGCGGCGGGAGGAGAAGCGGTATTGCTGCTCAGCCTGGATGAAGCGCCATCCGCCGATGTGATCGCTCAGGCGGAAAAGGTTGATGGCGTCAAAATGGTGACAGCGCTCGCATTTTGATATTCGGCGCGCTCCGGGCTTGACCCGGAGCCGCCAACCGATCAGTCGGACACCCGCAATGACAGACATAAGCGACCTCCTGCCCGAAGGCCTCGAAGACCGCCTGCCGCAATCGGCAGCGCGGATAACCACGGCGATGCGCGCCGCGCTCAATGTGCTGGATGGCCACGGCTATGACCGGGTACGCCCGCCGCTGCTTGAGTTCGAAAGTTCGCTGGCTGCGCGGATGGAGGGAATCAAGACCCGCTCAATGTTTCGCGTTGTCGATCCGTCGAGCCTGCGAACGCTCGCCCTGCGCAGCGACATCACCCCGCAGATCGGACGGATCGCCGCGACCAGCATGGCTGACAGCCCGCGCCCGCTGCGGCTCGCTTACTGCGGCGACACAGCGCTGATCAAGGCTAGCCAGCTCAACCCTGCGCGTGAGCGCTTGCAACTGGGCGGAGAGCTGATCGGTTCGGACAGCGCAGCGGCTGCAGGCGAGATCGTCGCGCTGGCGGTAAAAGCGCTGAAGGCGGCTGGCCTTACAGGAATTTCGGTCGATTTCACGATGCCCGATCTGGTGGATACGCTCTCCGAAAAAGCGCTGCCATTGGATACGGACCAGATCGAGGCCGTGCGCCGGGAACTTGACACGAAAGACGCAGGCGGGCTGAAAGCTGCTGGTGGCGCGGCTTACCTGCCGCTGCTGTACGCCACTGGCCCGTTTGACGAGGCGATGGCTACCCTGCGCGAAATCGACGCAGGCGGCGCGCTCAAATCCCGGCTCGAAGGGCTGGAGAAGATTGCCGCGCGTATCGCGGATACCGGCGCGCGCGTCACACTCGATCCCAGCGAGCGGCACGGCTTTGAATACCAGAGCTGGTTCGGTTTCACGATCTATGCCGCCGGTGTGCGCGGCGCGGCGGGGCGGGGCGGCACCTACCAGATTGGCGGTACAGACGAGGCGGCAACCGGCTTTACGCTCTATGTCGATGCTATTGCCGATGCAGCGCCAGAAACCGAGCGCGCGCAGACGGTCTATCTGCCCATTGGTTTCAGCGAGACCAAAGCCGAACGCCTGCGAGCCGAAGGCTGGCGGACGCTGGAGCAGCTTTCTCCCGAAGAGGAACCGGCGTCGCTGGGCTGCACTCATGTGCTTAAGGACGGGAAGCCGGCGCCGCTCTGATTGGCGCGCGGGAGCGCCGGATTGGGTGAAGGAAATGCTTTCCTACCAGAGCAATCTGAGCTGATAAGTGCATCCATGCTGATCGACACCCGGTTTCCTCTTTTGCACATGCGCAAACCCGCCCTTTTCCGCCGTTTCGACATGGGCAGGTATTTTTCATATGG
>CALLQC010000093.1 GCA_938015255.1 uncultured Erythrobacter sp. | reverse complement strand
GATCAGAATCAGGGAAAGCAATGCGAGCGAGCGCACCACAACCCTGAACCAACCGCCGACTGATAACGGCGTTGTCTCTCCGCGCGCCGCAGCGACCCGTAATTCCCAGATTTTGCTGCCCGGCGCGTCGATCCCGTGTTCGGCCGGATCATCAATCATCGCGTGACAGCCTGACGCCGTAAAGCTCCATCCGGTGATCGACGAGCCGGTAACCCAGCTTTTCGGCGATCTGACGCTGCAGGGCCTCAACCTCCGGATCGACAAATTCGACGACTTTGCCCGTTTCCACATCGATCAGGTGATCGTGATGCGCCTCTGGCACGGGCTCGTACCGCGAACGGCCATCGCCGAAATCATGCCGGTCCAGAATACCGGCCTCTTCGAACAGCCGCACTGTGCGGTAGACAGTGGCAATCGAAATGCCTGAATCGATCGCTGAGGCGCGTGCATGGAGCATCTCGACATCGGGATGGTCGTCACTCTCCGACAAGACCTTCGCGATGACGCGCCTTTGCTCCGTAATGCGCAGCCCCTTTTCCGCGCACAACTGCTCGAGATCGATCTTCTGGTTCAAATTCTGCTCCGTCACCGATTGGGCTGCCAGTCTTGACCGAACGCTGCCGGATATAGGCTGCCCGAAAAAGAATGCGCCCCGCCTCATAGACGAGACGGGGCGCGATGCTCAAGCTGGTGCGCGCAATCTCCCCCAAGGGAAGTTCAACACGGCCAATTCGGATGCTTATTTTTTCTTGCGGCCACGGCCGCTGCCGGGTTTGCGACCAAGGCCAATTTTCTTGGCCAGATCGCGCCGGGTTTCGGCATAATTGGGCGCCACGAGCGGATAGTCCGGACCCAATTCCCAACGTGCCTTATACTCTTCCGGCGTCATATCGTGCTCGGTCGAAAGATGGCGTTTCAGCATCTTCATCTTTTTGCCGCAATCGAGGCAGACGACGTGGTCTTTCTTGATCGATGAGCGAATCGAAACTGCCGGTTCCGGCCGTGGCTCTTCATGTGCAGCACCGTCTCCCAAGCTCGAAAGAGCTGAAAACACACTGGTGATGAGATTGGGTACGTCGTCCACTACGACGTTGTTGTTGCTGACATGCGCAGCCACGATGTCGCTTGTCAAAGTGATCAACGTTTCTTTCATGTCGATTTCCAAGTCTTGCATAGAGTCCCTCTGATTTTTGACGTTTCGTCTTATTTTTTTACTCGGAGTTTTCTCCGATCATATGCCAATGAACCAGCAATTGACCGATTGCAAGTATGTCGCGACCGACCGGTAAGTTTTCCACCGGAATGATACAATATTACAGTGTTTATATTGTCCGGCCGAAAGTAATCGCATCGATGCGACTGCCATCGGCCATCAAGTAATAGTCTGGCCGCTCTCCAATCGGGCCAAACCCCTTTTTCCGGTACAGGTGGAGGGCGGGGTTGCCGCGGCGCATTTCAAGGAAGATCTTGTCTGTACCGCGGTCGCGGGCGTGATGAAAAAGGCGGTCGATCAAAATCGAGGCCAGCCCCTTATTTCTGCAATCGGGCAGCACCGCGATCAGCAAAAGCTCTTCCTCATCAGCGGCATGGCGGGTGAGGACAAACCCAGCGGCTTGACCAGGTGTTTCGCCATCCAGCTCACGCCCTGCTGAATCAATCACCAGGGCATGAGTGTTTGGCAGGGCGAGGGCGTCTGCAATCTGCTTTCGTGTCCAAGCCTCGCCATATACGGGGTCGAACGCGCCATCCATCACGCACATGATGCGGTCGATCTGTTGCGGACACGGTATCATGGAGCAGCGAGCTTTTCTTGCGGTTTAGCGTCCGGCGGTCGGCCGTAGATGGGGGTCAGGGTTGGTGAAAGTTGCGAGCCGTCCAGCAAACAGGTCTTGCGCGCATCCGGCAGCAGGTTGATTGCTGATCTGGCCGTGCCAAGCAATGCGGCCAATTCTTCCGCTCGGCTGCCCGCGACAAGGTCATTCCTGCACGCCTTCGCAGCCAGCTCGGGTGGGAGCGATAGAACTTTGTCCTGCGGCGCTGCATTTTCTCCGAAGTTCTGGATGAACCACTCACCATGTCCTGCGTGCATGCAAACGGTCGCAGGGCATTTCTGCAATTCCCAGCTTTGTACTGCGACCAGTGCCAGCGTTTCATAGCCTTGCACCGCCGCTCCCCACGCAAAGCCGAGCGCGCGCGCAGTTGCAATTCCGATTCTGACACCGGTGAAACTGCCAGGGCCAAGCGACACCAGAATTCGGTCGGCCTTGCCGTGATCAGGCAGGCCCTTGATCATCGGGACGAGCCGTTCGGCGTGTCCGCGGCCAAGCACATCGTGCTGGCCGGCCACAAGTTCGCTGCCTTCAAACAGCGCGACCGAGCATGCCTCGGTGGCGGTTTCGATGGCTAATGTGCGCTCTTGCGTTGGCATGGCGCGGCCCTGCCTCAGGCCGCGCCGTGCTGCAAGTCAGATGATGCTGTTGAACTTTTCAAAATCGGGCCGGGGGCTGCGATCAAAGATGCTTTCGGGATCGCCATATCCCACCGAGCAGATAAAATTCACCCGGTGCCGCGGATTGTCGCCGAAGAATGTCTGGTTGACCTTGTCCGCGTCAAAGCCGGACATCGGCCCGCAATCCAGCCCGACCGCGCGCGCGGCCAGGATCAGATAGGCGCCTTGTAGCGAGGAATTGCGAAATGCGCCTTCCTTACGGCCGTCTTCATCGCCTTCGAACCAGCTTTTTGCATCGGTATGCGGGAACAGCCACGGCAGTTCTTCATGAAAGTCGATGTCATATCCGATAATGGCGGTTGCAGGTGCGGCCTTGATCTTGTCCTGATTGCCTTCGGATGCGCATTCGGCAAGCTTGGCCTTCTGTTCGTCCGACTTCACCCAAACGATGCGCACCGGCTGCATATTTGCCGAAGTCGGCGCCATCTTCATGAGGTCCCAGATCGCATGAAGCTGCGCGTCCGAAACCGGCTTGTCCAGCCAGTCATTGTAGCTGCGGGCGTCGTTGAAAAGCTGGCCGAGAGCGGAGTCGGACAGCACTTTATCGTGATACTGTTTCGTCATGGTAGTCCTTGAAAGGTTTGAGAGTTTACGCTGCTCTCACCTCAACGACTTCGGGCACATAATGTTTCAGCAAGCTCTCGATTCCATGCTTCAGAGTTGCAGTGCTGGACGGGCAGCCTGCGCATGCGCCTTGCAAAGTCAGGTAGACGACACCGTCTGAAAATCCGCGATAGGCAATGTCCCCGCCATCGCCGGCCACGGCAGGACGCACGCGCTCTTCGAGCAGTTCGTGGATCGCCTTGATGATTTCGGCATCTTCCTCGCGATCCTCGACCACCATTTCGTCGGTCTCGGCAGGGACGCTGATACCGTCAGCCGAGCCGCCAACGAACAACGGCGCCTCGGAGACGAAATGATCCAGCAGGATCGAGACAACCTGCGGCTTGAGCGCGGACCAGTTTGTGCCGGGCGCAGCAGTGACCGTTACGAAGTCCCAGCCAAAAAACACGTTGACGACTTCGCCCGTATCGAAAATCGCCTGAGCCAGTGGACTGGCCTCCGCCGCTTCCGGAGAGGCAAACTCGCGCGTGCCTGAGGGCATCACGGTCTGTCCCGGAAGGAATTTCAGGCTTGAAGGGTTGGGCGTGGTTTCTGTCTCGATAAACATACAATGCAGATAGGGTGCGGCGGGGCGTGCGACAAGCAAGCTTTGCTATGCGATCACCGAATGATCATTCACTATCCCTTCACACCCTTCGCCCCTATAACACGCCTATGAACGTTATTTTTCGCGCATTCGGCGCATTTTCGCTGTGTGCAGCGCCCCTGGCGCTGATCACTCCCGTTGCTGCACAGGAAAGCGCCCCCGAACTTGCTATTCCCGAACCAAAGGCGCTGCAAACCGGCGGTGAGGTTCCGTGGCTGTATGAAGGCAGCGATGTTCCGGTTGATGAACAATGGCTGTTCGGCAAGATGGACAACGGCCTGCGCTATGCGGTGCGCCGCAACGGTGTGCCGCCCAATCAGGTTTCGATTCGCGTGCGGGTCGATGCAGGATCCTTGCATGAGCGCGATTGGGAGCAGGGCTATGCCCACCTTCTCGAACACATGCTGTTTCGGGAAAGCAAATATCTTGGTCAGGCAGAGGCAATTGCCGCGTGGCAACGCCTTGGCGCGACATTCGGCAGTGATGCCAATGCCGAAACCAGCCCGACCCACACAGCCTACAAGCTTGATATTCCCGATATCGACCGGGCAAAGCTGTTTGAAAGCTTCAAACTGCTTTCCGGAATGATCCGCGAACCTGTGCTGAGCGAAGAAAATGTCTCTGCCGAGCGCCCAATTGTTCTGGCGGAAAAGCGCGAACGCGGCGGCGCTGCCGAACGTATTGCGGACCTTACGCGGAGGACGTTCTTTGCTGGGCAGCGCCTTGCCACGCGCAATCCGATCGGGACGATCGAAACGCTTGAGGGGGCGAACGCGCCCCAGATACAGGACTTCTACAATCGCTGGTATCGCCCCGAAAACACCGTGATCGTCGTTGCAGGCGATGCCGATCCGGCGGTTCTTGCTGGACTTGTCGAGCAATGGTTCGGCGATTGGCAGGGCACAGGCGAAGCGGGGGTTGCGCCGGAATTTGGCGATCCTGTCGCGCCCGATGGTACCGTGCGTGCCGCTGGAAGCGGATGGCCGATTGGCGAGCTTGCGGTTGGCGTGGAGCCTGATCTCCCGCGCAATCTGACATACGCTGTTATGCGTCCCTGGCGGCAGGTTCAGGACACGATTGTCTATAATGAAGGGCTGCTACTGGACGCGATCGCGCAGGCCATCATCAACCGCAGGCTGGAACAACGCGCACGGGCAGGCGGCTCTTTCCTTTACGCACAGGTCCGGCAGGATGATCTCTCCCGCTCGGCCGATGCCACTTTTGTGACCTTCGCGCCGCTCACCAATGACTGGCAGTCTGCGCTCGGCGATGTCCGCAGCGTCATTCAGGACGCAATCACCAATCCGCCGACACAGGAGGAGATTGACCGCGAAGTGGCGGAATTTGACGTCGTGTTCGTCAATCAGGTCGAGCAGGCAGCGGTCGAAGCGGGCAGCCGTCTGGCTGACAATCTCGTCAACGCGGTTGATATCCGGGAAACGGTCGCATCATCGCAAACGGTTCTTGATGTCTTTCGTGGGATGAAAGACCGGATGAATCCGGCTGAAGTGCTTGAGCGTACGCAAAAGCTGTTTGAAGGCGATGTTGTCCGTTCTGTTTATGTGACGCCCGCCGTGGGAGAGGCGCAGGCAGAACAGCTCAAGCTTGCGCTGGCCAGTGAAGTGGAAGTCGATGCGACTGCGCGTCTGGCGGCAAACAGCATTTCTTTCGAAGACCTCCCTCCCGTCGGCGAGCCCGGGACCATCACTTCGCAGGAATCGCTCGGCATTCTAGAGGTTGAGCAGGTCGATTTCGACAACGGTGTCCGGGCGCTGCTGTGGGCGAATGATGCCGAGCCTGGGCGCGTAACCGTGCGCGTGCGCTTTGGCGCTGGCTACCGCGCCTTTGATGAAAGCAATGCGGTGTATGCGCCACTGGGCGAAATGGCGCTGGTCGGTTCGGGACTGGGCGAGCTTGGTCAAAATGAAATCGACCAGCTGGCCACAGGCCGCAAGCTGGGATTTGATTTCGAAGTTGATGATGCAGTGTTCACCTTCACTGCGCAGACCCGGTCAAGCGATGTTGCTGACCAGCTCTACCTGTTCGCGGCAAAGCTGGGCATGCCGCGCTGGGATGCTGATCCGGTGATCCGCGCAAAGGCCGCAGGAGAGCTTGCCTACAACACATTTTCGACCAGCCCCGGCGGCATACTGAACCGCGATCTTGAATACCTCGTAACGTCCAAAGACGCGCGCTTCGCGACACCGACGCCTGAAATGCTGGGCAGCGTTACGCCGGAAGGTTTCCGCCAGGCTTGGGAGCCGCTGCTGAAGCAGGGCGATATCGAGGTGCTGATCTTTGGCGAGTTTGACCGCGATGCCATAGTGGAAAAGCTGCGCACCACATTTGGAGCGTTGCCCCAGCGCGAGGCCATACCGCTAGACGTCGAAACACGCCTGACTGAGTTTCCTGCGACCGATGGCAGCGCTGCCGTTCTGAAGCACCGCGGCGATGCCAATCAGGCGGCGGCTGTTGTGGCGTGGCGCACCGGCGGGGGCATTCCGCGCATTCGCGAATCGCGCCAGCTTGAAATCCTCACCCAGATCCTCAGCAACCGACTGCTGGATGCCCTGCGCGAAAAAGCGGGCGCCAGCTATTCGCCGCAGGCATTCTCGAAATGGCCGAACGATATTCCATCGGGCGGCCGGATCACCGCGCTTGCGCAAATGGAGCCCGAATTCGTGCCGATCTTCTTTGCCGAGGCGGAGAAGATCGCGCAGGATCTGGCGACTACGCCGCCAACCGAAGACGAAATCCGGCGGGTAACGGAGCCGCTGACCCAGCTGATCCGCCGCGCGTCGACAGGAAACCAGTTCTGGCTTTACAATCTGGAAGGCGCGACGACCGATCCACAGCGTGTAACCATGCTGCGCAGCCTGCTCGCTGATTACTCGCGCACCAGCCCGCAGGTGATGCAGTTCCTCGCTGATCGCTATTTCGCAGGGCGTCCGCCGTTCAAGATGGCAGTGATCCCTGAAGGGCAGGAACTGGCGCAGCTTCCCGCGGGCTTTACCCCTGCCTCGAAACCGCCCGCTGCGGTTGCCGGCCCTCCGGCTGACAGCTTCGGCCGGTAGAAGCGTTTCAGGCCAGTTCGATCACACTGTGCGCGAAATATAATTGTTGTAAAAGGGTAAGGCGCTTTACAGATTGTGTTCACGCAATATAGCGGCCCGTCGCGCGTTTTTGCGCTGCACAATGAATTAGAAGATTACGATTATGGCACAGACCTGGAACCCCGATAGCTGGAAAGCTCACAAAGCGAAGCATCTGCCGCATTACGAGGATGCAGCCGAGCTCGCCGATGCGGAAGCGACGCTGCAGGCTTATCCGCCGCTGGTGTTTGCCGGAGAGGCGCGTGCGTTGAAAGACGATCTTGCCGATGTCGCAAACGGCAAGGCGTTCCTGCTTCAGGGCGGCGATTGCGCCGAAAGCTTTGCTGAATTTCATCCCAACAACATCCGCGACACGTTCCGCGTGCTGTTGCAGATGGCGATTGTGCTGACATTCGCCAGCAAACATCCAGTCGTGAAAGTCGGGCGGATGGCTGGCCAGTTTGCCAAACCGCGTTCATCGCCCACCGAGACAAAAGGCGATGTTACCTTGCCCAGCTATCTGGGCGACAACATCAATGGTATTGAGTTTGATCCGGAGCAGCGCCGCAACGATCCTGCGCGGATGGTGCGGGCCTACAGCCAGGCAGCTGCCACGCTCAATCTTCTCCGCGCCTTTGCCGGCGGCGGCTATGCCAATCTGCAGCAAGTGCACAAATGGACCCTGGATTTCATGGGCCGCACGCCGTGGACTGCAAAGTTTGCCGAAACGGCAGACCGTATCGGCGAAGCGCTGGATTTCATGGAGGCGTGCGGAATTGATCCCTCTACCGTGCCGCAGCTCAAGGGTACGAGCTTCTACACCAGCCACGAGGGTCTTTTGCTGCCGTATGAGCAGGCGCTGACCCGTCAGGATTCGCTGACCGGCGATTGGTACGCGACCAGCGCGCACATGCTGTGGATCGGGGACCGCACCCGTTTTCCGGGCAGCGCCCATATCGAATTTGCGCGCGGCATCGGCAATCCACTCGGCATGAAATGCGGCCCAAGTCTGGAACCGGATGCGCTGCTTGAATTGCTGGATGTGCTGAATCCCTCGCGTGAGGCGGGGCGGATCACGCTGATCAGCCGCTATGGCCATGACAAGGTTGAGGAAGGGCTGCCCAAACTCGTGCGCGCGGTAAAACGCGAAGGGCACCCTGTCGTGTGGAGCTGCGATCCGATGCATGGCAATGTCATCAAATCGGACAGCGGGTATAAAACGCGCCCGTTCGACCGTATTCTTAACGAGGTGAAGGGTTTCTTTGCCGTCCACCGCGCCGAAGGTACGCATCCCGGCGGTATTCATATCGAGATGACGGGGCAGGACGTGACTGAATGCGTGGGCGGGGCCGTTGCCATCACCGATGAACGCCTGGGCGATCGTTATCACACGCACTGCGATCCGCGCCTCAATGCGGAGCAATCGCTGGAGCTTGCTTTCCTGATCGCGGAAATGCTGAATACGGAAATGGGCGAGCGGCAGGCTGACGCGGCCTGAGGCAACTGCGCTAAGTAATCTTACGGTGTCCGTGTGCCCGCAAGGTTAAGCGGAGCCGGGCTAACACGCCATCAACATGGCTGGCCCGCTCCTTCATCTCGGATTGTTCAAACCCGATCTTTCCCGCGTGTCTTTCGCGGACGATGGCAGCGTGCTTGGCCAGGTCATAGGCAGCGACTTTCTGTTGCTGACATCTCTCATATTGTTCGTGCTGTGCGCCGCCGCGCTGTGGGTGACGATCAAGGCGCGGCGAGAGACTGTTCATGCACAAAAGCTCGCAACGCGGCGGGCGTTTCGACTGGCTCAGATCATGCGAACAGTCGAACTGGCGGAAAGGATCGCGGGGCTAGGGGTGTGGCAATATGAGCCGTTTACCGGGGAGCAGGAATGGTCGAACGGGCTGCGCGAAATATTTGGTGTGCGCCATTCAGAACCGTTCATGGAAGGCGACGCTGAGACATTGCTGTTCGCCAACGACATCGATCTGGTCGGCGCGGTTCGAAACAGGCTGGCGGAACGGTGCAACTACAACCTCGAATTCGATCTGTTCGGCTTTGATGGCTGCCCCCGCGCGATTGCAATGCAGCTTTCAAACTTGCGGGGGCGTGATGGCAATGTCCATCAGGTTGTCGCAGTGGTGCGCGATGTGACCGAGGAAAAATCGCGGGTGCGCGAACTCAAATTCTCCCGCGCTGCGGCGATCCGCGATGCGAGCAAGGCCCGCAAGCTCGCCGAAACGGACGCGCTGACCGGACTGGCCAATCGGCGCAAGGTCATGGACGAGCTTGACCGTCAGATCATGCGAGTGCGCAACAATGAACGCCCGCTGGTTTTGCTGGTGTTCGATATCGACCACTTCAAGAATGTGAACGACACCTATGGTCATTCTGTGGGCGATGAGGTGTTGAAGAGGGTCGCGAATATCGCTGCTGAACATGCCCGTGATGGCGATCTGATAGGTCGCATCGGCGGTGAGGAATTCGTCTGGATTATCCCCGGCGGGATCGAAATGTCAGGCCGGCAAATGTCCGAAAGGCTAAGGCAGGCGATAGAGAGCGAAAGCGCGGTCGAAGGTGTCTCTCCTGTGACGATCAGCATCGGGCTTGCCGAGCTGTTACCGGGGGAGACATCGCTTTCGCTTCTCGCCCGGGCAGACAAGGCGCTTTATGCAGCCAAACACGCTGGACGCAACCAGGTGCGACTGGCCGCATAGCAATCTGTCACACGAAAGAGACATACCAGCTTGACAGGCAAAGGCGTCAAAAAGATGACGCAGCTGCCTTTCAATTGTCACTTCGATGCGCCATGGTCGTCCAGCCGGTAGCCGAGAGCCGGTGAGGTTGGAGTGGCGCGTGCCCGGCATTGAAAATAAAGCGGAAAAAGCGTCTCTGCCCCATGGGGCGTTGGCAGACGCATTTACCGAAACGCGCGCTTTGACGGAGGCGTTGGCTGCACCGCTGAGCGATGCCGATGCAACAATCCAATCGATGGAAGATGCGTCTCCCGCCAAATGGCATCTCGCGCATACGACGTGGTTTTGGGAGACTTTCCTTCTGCGCGACCACGCGCCGGATTATTCGCTTTTCAACGATCGTTATCCGTTTCTTTTCAATTCCTATTACGAGGCGGAGGGTGAACGCATTGCGCGGCTTTCGCGCGGGATGCTCTCACGCCCGACTTTGGCGGAAATCCTCAGATGGCGAGCCCATGTGACAGATGCGATGGCCGACCTGATGGATGATCCGAAATGCGCCGATCTGATCGCGCTCGGCATCGCGCATGAGCAGCAGCATATCGAACTGCTGCTCACCGACATCAAGCACGCACTGTTCCAGAACCCTGCTGGCCAGGCGATGTTCGCTGGCACGCCGGAGCCGGCAATGTCCCCGGGCGCGCATCAGGATTGGCATAAGCATCCCGGCGGTATTGCCCTCATTGGCCATCAATTATCGGGTTTTGCTTTTGACAACGAGGGGCCGCGCCACCGCGTATTGCTGGAACCGTTTGCGCTCTCGCGCCGGTTGGTAACGAACAGCCAGTGGGCAGAATTTGTCGCAGATGGCGGGTATCGCACCGCTTCGCTGTGGCTTTCGGATGGCTGGGCATGGGTCAACCAGAACTGCGTGGCCGCCCCGCTATACTGGCATGAAGATGCGGCTTTCTCCCATCAGGGCTGGCACACCCGCGATCCTGACGCGCCTGTCACGCATATCTCCTATTACGAGGCAGATGCATACGCCACATGGTCCGGCGCGCGCCTGCCAACCGAATTCGAATGGGAGGCGATAGCGCGCGGACAAGACGGCGAAATGCCTGCACATGATCCATGTTCGGGAAATCAGCTGGACACTGCCGAAGCGCCAATGACAGCAGGCGGAGAAAGCCTGTTTGGCGATTGCTGGCAGTTTACCCGGTCAGCCTATCTTCCCTATCCGCGGTTTCAGCCAGCAGGGGGAGCGGTGGGTGAGTACAATGGCAAATTCATGAGCGGGCAGTTCGTGCTGAAAGGGGCAAGCTGCGCCACCGTGCGCGGGCATTCGCGGGCATCCTATCGCAATTTCTTTTACCCGCATCAGCGCTGGCAATTCACCGGCCTGCGGCTCGCAAAGGACATCTGATCATGGCAACCCGTAAGGGCCTGAAACTCGTAGAGCGCGACGAGAGCGGTGTAGACACCGCATTTCGCGCAGATGTGCTGGCCGGATTATCCCAGCAGCAAAAAGCGATCCCTGCGCGCTGGCTGTACGATGATGCCGGATCGCAGCTGTTCGAGGATATCACCCGGCTGCCCGAATATTACCCGACGCGGGCCGAGACAGAGATCCTGACGGAGCGGGGCGCTGATTTCGCAGAACAGATCGGCACCGGCCGCGCTGTCGTCGAATTCGGATCGGGTTCTTCGGT
>CALLQC010000092.1 GCA_938015255.1 uncultured Erythrobacter sp. | reverse complement strand
CCCGGTGCAATTGTGTTCGTGTCAGGCGAAACGACCGGAACAAACAGTTCCGTCTGAAAACCCGGGTTCAACAACATCCTGCGGCCATTGATAAGTAGCAAAGTGTTGCCCGTGCCAAGCCCGCGCAAGTTGATCGAGGCGATATCACCGCGCGCGCCATTGACACCGCCAGCTGTGCTTTGCTCGTTAAACTCAACCGAACCCGCTTGCGGGATCGCCCGGAAAAGCTCGTCTCCCGATGCGGGGTCAATCGAGTCGATCAGATCTTCACCCACCACCGTGACAGGTAGAACATCATCGACCTGAGCGCCGCGGATTTGCGAGCCCGTTACGACGATTTCTGGCTCAGACGCGGCTTCGCCTTGTGTCGTGACATCGACTGGTTCCTCGCCGGTCGCCGTGTCGGCGGACTGAGCGTGTGCGCTGGCACTGGCAAGCGCCAGAACAGATGCACCTGCGAACGAGATAAAACGCGGTCCGGTTTTCATGAATTTCTTCCCCTGATTGTTTTGTGCAGCCCGCCTCCTCAAACGGCCCACACCCCCTTTTGTAGCGCAATTAGACGTCAATCTGGCTTGCCACGCAACACCATTTCAAAATCTTATCCCAATAGGCCTATAGCCTTGCGTTATAGCCACTCGCATTCGACGAGCGTGTGATGCGTCCCTTTCGGGGCTTAGCCGAACAGTTTTGTAAGGGTAGCGATCGCATCTTCGACCAACGCATTCCCGCTCTCTTCAGTCAGCGTCATGGCGACGAAGGGTAAGGTAGGCGATCCTTCTAGGCTGAAGGATTGCACGCCATCGCTGGCAAAGCGTTTTGCGGTGAAACCATCAACAATCGCAAAGCCCGCTCCCAGCATTACCAGCTCTGCTGCGACGTAATAGGTCTGAGCCGTGATTGCGACGATTGGGTCAACGCCGGCATTCTCTAGATACGTTTCGATCCGATCAGCGACCGGACCGCTATCGCGCAGTCCGATCATCTCTTTACCGTCCAGCTCATCGGGAGATATCGCCTTGGCGCTTTCATCGAACATGCCGCGCCGCGCGATCAATGCGATGTCCACCGCATTGATCGCGCGGCAACGAATTCGGTCATCAAATTCATCGTCAAAACCGATGCACAGATCAAACCGCTTTTCTAACAAAGCTGCGGTAACCTCTTCGCTGTGAAGGGTCGCCAGATCAAAACTCGCATCGGGGTTGGCCGCGCGCATTGCAGCAACCATCGGGGGTACGATGGCAAAGCCGAGGGAAGGCAGGACTCCAATTCGCAGATGCCCGCCCTTGCGCCCGCGAATATTGCCCGCTGTCCGGTTTAAAGCGGACACCCGTTCATATATCTCGCTCACCTCATGAAACAGCTCAGTCCCGGCATCGGTCGGGTAAAGCCGGCCTTTTCGCCGGTCGAAAAGCGCAAAGCCAAGCTGGTCTTCTGCGTGACGCAAAACCTTGCTGACGGACGGTTGGGAAACGAAGAGGTTGCGCGCAGCCGCGCTGATCGAACCTTCGCGGTAGACGTGGTAAAATACCTCTATGTGCCGAATTCGCATCGCGCGAACTTACACATTAGAACCCGATCGAGAAATAGAGACTGACGATGGCTACGTGCACGTGTTTCGATGAAGCAAACATACTCCGGAGCGATTATGCAATTGGCTGCGTTTGCACACGACAATAAGCAGCCAAGTGCAGATCAAATCGACGACGTCATCAAGAAGTACGAAGCGGCAAAATTAGAGGTTCGCAGCGCTGCTTGACAAGGATGCCAGCTCAACATCTTCGAAGGAGCACCACACACAAAGCTACGTTGAAAAATTAATATTTCATTTCAGTAATTTAAGCAGCAGGTGGCGGAGAGACAGGGATTCGAACCCTGGGTACCCGTAAGAGCACAGTAGTTTTCGAGACTACCCCGTTCGACCACTCCGGCATCTCTCCGCATTCCTGTTTGCGAGCCGCGTTTTCGCTGCACCGCATCAGAGCCCCTTTTTGCTGCACGAGCCCGGTCGAAGGACGTCATTTCGTGCCAAGGGAGCGCGCCCGTTAGCGCAGCTAGTGCGCCTTGCCAAGGCCTGTTCGCCGACAAAAACAGGGCATATCTTGCCGCCCGCGCCCTCACCTGCTTGTTTTGCAGATGCGAAGGTCCATATTCCTGTGACTATGGAACGCTCAGAGTTCTTTTCCACCCAAGCAGGTCGCACCATCAATGCGCCGCGGCAAACCCGTGCCCGTTTTGGCATTGGCGATGTTGTGCGCCACCGGATGTTCGATTTTCGCGGTGTCGTTTTCGATATTGATCCAGTCTTTGCCAATAGCGAAGAATGGTATCAGTCGATCCCCGAAGACCTGCGTCCTCCGCGGGACCAACCTTACTATCATCTACTCGCTGAAAACGAGGATGAAAGCTATGTCGCCTATGTCAGTCAGGGCAATTTGCTGTCTGACATGGAAGGCGGCCCGGTTGATCACCCAACCGTTTCGCAATTGTTCGAACAATTCAAAGACGGCCGTTATCGGATGCGCCGGAGCCTGACCCACTAAAAACGCGATAAGGGTCTGCTAACGGCGTGTGTGTTATAACGCTTTTATGGTCATGCAGGCTCATTTCGCTCCAGCTTCACGCCAATCACGGCTCAAACTCGCGCTATCGCGGGAACTCGTCGATGGAGAGGCGGTGAAATGGAAGGCGAATCAGGAAGCGCGCATTTCGCTCTCCGGCTTTGCGATGTATCTGTTTGCAGTCCCGTGGACACTGTTTTCATTAATGTGGACTGGCTTTGCTGCGGCAGGAGTTGGTTCTACTGAGATTGACGGTGCGGCAGGCGTACTCGCTTGGGCATTCCCCCTTTTTGGCGTGCCGTTTGTGCTGATCGGCTTTAGGTTGCTCGCCGCACCGTTTCTGCCGCTGTGGGAGCGCGGCAAAGTGCTCTACGCGGTAACGAACCAGCGCGTTCTCAAACTAAGGCTAGGCCGGACGCTAAACACTACATCGACCCCGCTTTCACGGATCGCAAAAATTGAGCGGGTCGAAAGTAAGGATGGTTCGGGTTCGCTGAAGCTTTCCATCGGGAGCCACAAAGACAGTGACGGAGATATTGTGACCGATCATTTTGCAATTGGTCCGGTGCCCGATGCATTCGGCGCGCAGCGGCTGATCACGCAGCTGACCGAACCCGACGCCGCGCTTATCTAGCTTTTCAGTTTCCAGCCCGATCGCAGAACCAGATAGACCGCGATAGCCATTGCCAGATTGAACAGCGCGATGCCGACAGCAGCGGTGAATACCGCACCGCTACTTCCGATATCGCTTTCCCCTAGGAAGCCATAGCGAAAGCCGGAAATGACATAGAAAAACGGGTTCGCGCGGCTAATCGCTTGGAATGTTGGCGCAAGGTTGTCGATCACGTAAAACGTACCCGACAACAGTGAGAGCGGCGCGATTACAAAGTTTGAAATGGCGGCGTTGTGATCGAATTTCTCAGACCAGATTGATGTCGCAAGGCCAAGCAATGCAAGCATCACCGATCCCATCAAGCCAAACCAGACTACTGCCCAAAGATGGGTAATGCTCAAGCTGACACCGGGCCATAGCGCCATAGCCAGCGCGACAGCGAAACCGACCAGCAGCGCGCGCGTGATCGCGGCCATGACAATCCCGCTCATCAGCTCGCCAGGTGATAGCGGCGGCATCAGCAGATCAATGATCGTGCCTTGGATCTTGCCAGAAAGGAGAGAAAATGAGGAATTGGCAAAGGCATTTTGCATCATTCCCATCACAATCAGGCCCGGAGCGATGAAGGTTGCGAACGGCACACCAAGCACTTCGCGCCCGCCGCGCCCCAATGCGACCGTGAAAATGACCAAAAATAGCAGCGTTGTAACCGCAGGAGCCCAAATCGTTTGGGTCTGCACCTTGAGAAATCGCCTTACCTCCTTCATATAGAGGGCGAACAGTCCGATGCGATTGATACCGGTAATCACCGGTTCGCCGCGGGCAGGAAACCGGACACTCCCACCGGTTGCATTCGAACCGGGGGTGATGTCCTGATCAGGGCCTTCTGACGAGGTGTGAGACGCTTGCTTTTGCATGGCTTCGCCGAGTAGGGCTTTGGCCACGACCTGACAAGGCGCTGATACTATAGAATCGGCGGCTGACAGACACGAGAACGGAATAGAGATTTATGAGCTGGACTGACGAGCGCATCGCAACGCTCCAGAAGTTGTGGGAAGGCGGCAGCACTGCCAGCCAGATCGCAGAACAACTTGGCGGTGTAAGCCGCAACGCTGTGATCGGCAAAGCGCACCGCTTGGGCCTGAAATCGCGCCCTTCCCCGGTGAAAGCCAACGACAAAAAGAAGGCTGCGAAAAAGGCGGCGCCTAAAACCGCGGCACCTAAAAAGGCCGCGCCAAAGCCCGCCGCTAAACCGGCGGCCAAAGCTGCGCCAGCAAAGGTGGCTCCGGCCGCTGCTGCTGCGCCTACGCCGGCAAAGAACGATGGCTCACCGTCGCAGCCCGTCCCTAACCCGACCCCGAATTTGCCGAAAATCGTTTCGGTCGGTCCGGGAGGCTTTTTGCGTCAGGGGCCCGGCGATCAACAACCGCCGATCCCGCCTGCGCCTCCGCGCCGGCTTGTTCCAGCGAAACCGAGCCCGGAAATCGCCGACAAGACGAGCCTGCTCGATTTGTCGGATAAAGTTTGCCGCTGGCCGATGGGACATCCAGGCGAGCCGGACTTTCATTTCTGCGGAACAGCAGTGAACCCGGGCTTTCCGTATTGTGTGGAGCATTGCGGGCGGGCCTATCAGGCGCAGCTTCCGCGCGGTGCCCGCCGGCCCCCACCACCTCTGCCGTTTGGCGGACCTCGGGTCCGCTAACTCAAACCTGAATACAATTTTACAAGGCCCGCCGGTTTTCATCGGCGGGCCTTTCGCTATTAAGCACATAAATTTCGCGCGATCCGGGAGATATCCATGCCAATGTCACTTTACGCAGCCTTCGTTCCCAGTGCGCTGCAAATGCTCGGAACGGCTGATCACCTGCTCAGCAAAACCGAAGCTTGGTGCGCCGAGCAAGGCTGCGATCACGACAAAATTATCAATGCCCGCCTGATCGATGACATGCTCCCGTTTTCTTATCAGATTAAAAGCGTCGCCGAGCATACCGCTGGGGCGCTCGAAGCGGTGCGCGTGGGTGTTTACAGCCCGGACCTGGTTCCGCCGCCAGCAACTTTCGCAGATTTGCGTACCAAACTTTCGGACGCGCGCACTGTCGTGAAAGCACTCGGCGAAGACGAGATGGAAAGCTGGATTGGGCGCGATATGCGCTTTGAATTCAAAGATCGCAGCATGGATTTCACAGTCGAAGAATTCCTTCTCAGCTTTAGCCAGCCGAACTTCTATTTCCACGCCAGCGCCGCATTTTCCATTGGCCGTATGCTTGGTGTCCAGATTGGCAAAACTGATTTCCTAGGCGCTGTGCGCATTAAACGAGGTTAAGATGTTAAAAACCGGATCACCAATCGCAGTGCTGACAGCGGCGGCCGTTTTGGCACTGCCGTCGGCGGCTCTCGCGGAAGTTCCCGCCCCTGTGCGCGCAATGATTGACGCCGCAATTGCTGGCGGCGACGAGGCGAAAGTTCGCACCGTGATTGAACTCGCGCGTGAGACAAACCCCGATGACGCAGCTGAGCTGGATTCGATCCTGAGCGCTTATGAGGCCGACCTCTCCGAAGCAGCAGCCGAGGCCGCTGCAACTGAAGAAGCCGAAATTCGCAGCGCCGGAATATTTGATAACTGGAAAGGCCAAGGGCAGCTTGGCGCGTTCCGCAGCACAGGCAACGCCTCGAACACCGGCATCACCGCCGGTCTGACGCTAGAGCGGGTCGGGATCGACTGGCGGCACAAGCTGACCGGACTGGTCGATTATCAAGAGAACAACGGCGTCACCACGCGAGAGCAATTCCTGGCAGCCTATGAAGCCAATTATAACCTTTCAGAGCGCCTGTTCGCATACGGCCTAGCCCAGTATGAGCGCGATACGTTTCAAGGCTTCTCCGCCCGTTATTCGGCCTCTGGCGGCCTTGGATACCGCGTGATCGACAATGACAATATGCAACTGGCCGTAAAGGCTGGCCCTGCATTCCGGCAGACCGAGTTTGTTAATGGCACATCAGACAGCTCGGTCGCCGGACTTGCGGCACTCGATTTCGATTGGCAGCTCGCCGAAAATCTCAAGCTAACCGAAGACGCGAGCGCTTTTATCCAGTCTGGCAACAGCACCTATACAAGCACCACCGGACTTAACGCTGCGCTAGGCGGCGGATTGTCGGCGAGCCTTTCGTATACGATTGAGCACGATACCAACCCGCCTCTGGGCGCGGTGCAAACCGACACGCTCAGCCGCATCACAATTGTGTATGATTTTTAGTCTCTAACGCTTTTTCGCGAACCAAATTGTGTGGCGCGGCCCCTTATTGTTGGGGCGTGCCCGCACTTCGCGCATTTCTGTGTCAAAGCCAGCATCGATCAACCGGTTCGTGAACTTGTGATCGATCGCGGCCGACCAGACGGACAGCACACCTCCCGGTTTAAGCGCGTCGCGCGCCTTGCCGAGGCCTGTCTTCGAATAGAGACGGTTGTTGTGATCGCGCACGATCCCATCCGGGCCATTGTCGACATCAAGCATGATCGCATCGTATTTGTCGCAAGTGCCATCATTGGCATCGTCGATCAGAGCAGAGACATCGCAAATGCGGATATCACCGCGCGGATCGTCCAACGTTTCGCCGGTCAGATGTGCGAGCGGGCCTGAAGCCCATTCGAGAATTTCTGGCACGATCTCCGCAACGCGCACCTGAGCCTTTGCCGGCAGGTTTGCTAGCGCGGCACGGTATGTGAACCCCATGCCGTATCCGCCGATGAGAACCCGCGGTGTCGCCACATCAAGCTCGGCCAAAGTCAGCTCGGCCAATTGCTCTTCGGAGAACTGCATCCGCGTCCCCATTAACTCGTCGCGGCCAAGCATGATGATGAAGTCACTGCCGTGACTGACGAGGGAAAGTTGCTCTTCCCCGCCGGGAATATCAGCGGTGGCCAGTGTTTCGCGCGGTAGCATGTGTGGTCGTCCTGTAGTTTCGGGTTTCCCCTAAACAAAAAAGGGGCCGCAGGCGAACCCGCAGCCCCTCTTTATCGCTTTTGTGAAGGAGGTTTAGTCCTTCAGGAAGTCGGGCATCGACGCTGGGCCATCATTGCCCCCGCCGTTGTCGCCGCCTTTGTCTCCGCCATCGCGGCGCGGACCGCGACCACGGCCTCCGCCACCATCACGGCGCGGACCACGGCCACCGCCGCGTCCGCCTTTATCACCGCGCGGTTCGCGCGGCGGGCGCGTGTCTTCCAGCTCTTCGCCAGTCTCTTGGTCAACTACGCGCATCGACAGGCGGACCTTGCCGCGCTGATCGATCTCGAGAACCTTGACCTTAACTTCCTGACCTTCGGACACAACATCCGTCGGCTTCTCAACGCGCTCGTTTTTCATTTCCGACACGTGGACGAGACCGTCCTTGCCGCCCATGAAGTTCACGAATGCACCGAAGTCCACGATGTTGACGACCTTGCCTTCGTAGATTTTGCCGACTTCGGCTTCTTCTACAATGCCTTCGATCCACTTCTTCGCCGCTGCAATTTCATCAGCGTTCGAAGACGAGATTTTGATCGTGCCTTCGTCGTCGATGTCGACCTTGGCGCCGGTTTCCGCAACGATCTCACGGATGACTTTGCCGCCCGTTCCGATGATGTCGCGGATCTTTGACTTGTCGATCTGCATGGTTTCGATGCGCGGAGCGTGCTTGGAAACTTCGCCGCGCGATGCTCCCAATGCTTCGGTCATCTTGCCGAGGATGTGTGCGCGGCCGGCTTTCGCCTGCTCAAGCGCTTGGGTCATGATTTCCTGCGTAATGCCGGCAACCTTGATGTCCATCTGCAGCGAAGTGATGCCTTCTTCCGAACCGGCAACTTTAAAGTCCATGTCACCTAGGTGATCTTCATCACCCAGAATGTCGGACAGAACAGTGAAGTCCTTGCCTTCAAGGATGAGGCCCATCGCGATACCCGAAACCGGACGCTTCAGCGGAACGCCTGCATCCATCATCGAAAGCGAACCACCACAGACGGTCGCCATCGAAGACGAGCCGTTGGACTCGGTGATGTCTGACAGAACGCGGATCGTATACGGGAATTCTTCCGTATCGGGCAGAACCGGGTGCAGCGCGCGATAAGCGAGCTTGCCGTGGCCGGTCTCACGACGGCTGGTGAAGCCAAAGCGACCCACTTCGCCGACCGAATAGGGCGGGAAGTTATAGTGCAGCATGAAGTTGTTATACGAAAGGCCTTCGAGCCCGTCGATCATCTGCTCAGCGTCTTTGGTGCCCAGCGTGGTGGTGCAGATCGCCTGCGTTTCACCGCGGGTGAACAGCGCCGAACCGTGGGTCCGTGGCAGCAGACCAACCATCGCCTCAATCGGGCGAACTTCGTCAGTCTTACGGCCATCGATACGCTGACCATCCTTAAGGATCGCCTTGCGAACGATGTCGCTTTCCAGCTTCTTCACGAGCTTCAGACGGCCCATATATTCAGCCGGATCGCTCTCAGCGAGGTCGGCATAATGTGTCCGGGCCTTTTCACGGGCCGCATTCACGGCGTCCTGACGAGCCGACTTGTCAGTGATCTTGTAAGCCGCAGCCAGATCGTCGCCGATAACACCGCGCAGCTCTTCGAGAGCGGCGGTCTTGTCTTCGACCGGATCAAGCTCCCACGGATCTTTCGCAGCCTGTTCAGCAAGATCGATGATCGCGCCGATAACCTTGCGGCTTTCCTCGTGAGCGAACATTACCGCGCCGAGCATCTGCTCTTCTGTGAGTTCTTTCGCTTCGGATTCGACCATCATCACAGCGTCTTGCGTTGCAGCGACCACAAGATCGAGATTGCCGTCTTCACCCAGCGCGTCGGAAACGGTCGGGTTGAGGACGTATTCGCCTTCATTGTTAAAACCTACGCGCGCGGCGCCAATCGGACCCATGAATGGTAGACCCGAAATGGTCAGTGCAGCCGATGCTGCGATCATCGCAACGATGTCTGGCTCGGTTTCGCCGTCGTAGGAGAGAACCTGAGCGATGACATTGATCTCGTTGTAGAAACCTTCGGGGAAAAGCGGGCGACACGGACGGTCAATGAGGCGCGAGGTAAGCGTCTCTTTTTCCGTTGCGCGGCCTTCACGCTTGAAGAAGCCACCCGGAATACGGCCAGCTGCGGAGAATTTTTCCTGATAGTGAACCGTCAGCGGGAAGAAATCCTGCCCCTCCTTCACCGATTTCGCGGCGGTGACTGCGCACAGCACCACGGTTTCGCCATAGGTGGCCAGCACAGCACCGTCTGCTTGACGGGCGATTTGGCCTGTTTCGAGAGTGAGGGTTTTTCCGCCCCATTCAATCGATACGGTTTTCTTGTCGAACATGTATTTTCCTTTTGAACCCGCCTGCCACATTGCATCGCGGGGCCTACTTGTTTCCGGGTGTGCCGTCCCGGTCCGGTGGGGGTCTGTTTTCGCCCCCTTTGTCCGCTTCCAGCCGAATTGCTCGGAAGCCGGATAAACAAAGGGCGGCCTTCTGAGCCGCCCCTTGCAAAACTCTTATTTACGCAGACCCAGCTTCTGGATCAGAGCGTTGTAGCGCTCGACATCCTTTTTCTTGAGGTATGCGAGCAGATTGCGGCGTTTATTGACCATCATCAAAAGACCGCGACGCGAGTGATTGTCCTTGTGGTTGGACTTGAAGTGCTCGGTCAGGTTCTTGATGCGTTCGGTCAGGATCGCGACTTGGACTTCCGGCGAACCGGTGTCGCCTTTGGCAGTTGCGTTGTCCTTGATGATTTCTTGCTTACGCTCGGGTGCTACCGACATGTCTTTACTTTCTTACTCAGCGACATCGGGAAGGTTGAAACCCCTGACAACCTTGGCTGTCCCATCCGTAATTTCCATCAGCGCTACCGGAACGTTTTCCAGCATCGCACAATAGAGCCCGGATGGTTGGGGCATTTCAGACAAGACCCGGCCCTGGCGGACCGCCTGCGCGTCTGTCTGAGAGAGGGAAAGGGCCGGGATGTCGTCCAGCCCCGCCTCAAGCGGCAGGAGTAGGTCAGATAGCTGCGCGCCATTAGCGATTTCGTTCAACTTGTCCAGCGAAATCGCCTGTGCTTCGAGGAAAGGCCCCGCTTTTGTGCGACGCAAATAGGTAACGTAGCCGACCGTGCCAAGAGAGCGCGCGATATCCCGTGCAAGACTGCGGATATATGTGCCCTTAGATACGTGGGCTGTCAGCGTGACTGCATCGCGCGCGTTCGGGCCTTCGGCGATGGTGAGTGAGTGGATAGTGACGCTGCGGCTTTTCAGATCCACCTCCTCCCCCGCTCGCGCAAGATCGTAAGCGCGCTTGCCATCCACCTTGAGCGCGGAGTAAGTTGGCGGAACCTGCTCAATCGGTCCGGTGAACTGCGGCAGTATGGCTTCGATTTCGCTCGGCAACGGCTGAACGTCACTGCGCTCAATTACCTCGCCTTCTGTATCGAGCGTGTCAGTCTCTTCTCCGAAGCGGATGGTGAAATCGTAAATCTTGCTCGCATCAAGCATCCGTCCAGCCAGCTTGGTCGCCTCGCCCAGAGCAATAGGCAGAACGCCTTCGGCCAGCGGATCAAGTGTGCCGCCATGCCCGACTTTGGCTTTTCCAAAACCGCCTTCACGCAAATTGCGCTTCACCGCCGCGACAGCCTGCGTCGAGCCAAGCCCGCGCGGCTTATCGAGGATGATCCAACCGTGCGGTGGTGGCTTGAGTTCGCTCATACCATACCGCTAGGCGCGTCGCGGCCTACTCTCAAGCGGCTTGCGGTGTTGGGTCCGCTCCGCCAAGCGCGAATTGCGGCATCTGACCAAAAACCAGCTTGTTCATTACCAGCGCTGTGAGGACCGACAGCACCAGCGTGACCGCCATGCCGTGAATGTAATGCGCTGGCTCCCAGATCATGCTCCAGAAGCCGTAAAACAGTACTCCGGTGACAACCCCGATCATCGCCGCACCTGCCTTCACATTTTTGAACAGCAGGCACACGATGAACGCGCTCAGGATCGGCATGGAGAGCAGCCCATACAGCTCCTGAACCGTGTTGATCAGACTTTCCTGACTGGCGAAGAACGGCACCAGTGCCAATGCGAGAATCGACATGGCAATCGAGACGATTGCGCTCAGTTTTGCGACTGATTGCGGCCGGTCAACATAGGCCTCGTGAATATCGCACACATACAGCGCGGCCGATGCGTTGAGGATCGAATTAAACGTGGTCAGCACTGCGGCGGCAAGCGCCGCAGCAAATGCGCCCGAGAGCCATACCGGCAGGACATCGCCGACTATACGGCCATACGCTGCATCGCCGATATCGCCGTAAAGCTTAAACGAGACGATACCCGGAATGACGACGATCGCCGGCACAATCAGCAGGCGAATGCCAGCCGCAGTCAGAACGCCTTTTTGCGCTTCCTTGATATTGGGAGCCGCCATGGCGCGCTGGGTAATAGTCTGATTGGTCGACCAGTAGAACGTCTGGATAAAGATCATTCCTGTCAGCAAAGTGTGCCACGGGATCGGGCTATCGTTACTGCCGATCAGAGTGAGCCGGTCTGCAGGAATCCCGGTCAGGTCGAAATCGATCGCCTGCAGGGCAAGATACACCACAAGCAGCGCGAGACCGAGGATCAGTACGCCCGAATAGGTGTCAGACACCGCAACAGCGCGCAGCCCGCCGAAAATCGCATAACAGGCACCAACCACGGCCAGTATCACTGCGACAATCAGAATATTCTCGATCCCCGTATCCAAGCCAACCATCGATAGCAGGAAAAGCGATCCGCCATACAGAATTGCTGGCAGGAATATGAAGAGGTTGCCGAACAGGAACAGCACACTGATGAGCGCTCGAATATGCTTGTCGTTATACTTCTTCTGCAACAGCTCGGTCGTCGTCGTGCATTCGTTCTTGTAATAGACCGGCAGGAACACAAAGGTCAGGATCAAGAGACCCGCGACAGCGGCAAACTCCCACCATGCGAGCAGCGCCATCTGGTTGCCGTTCATCCCGATCAGCTGATCAGTTGAAAGGTTCGTCAGCGTGATTGAGCCAGCAATGAAGTACCACTTCAAGCCGCCGCTTGCCAGGAAGTAGTCCTTCTCATTCGAATGGCCATCGCTGAGTTTGCCCCGGCAATGCATGTATGTGGCAAATGCAATCAGTGCGGTGATGATAATGAAGACCGCGACCTGGACCGTGCTCATAAGAATGTCTCTCCCTGCCACGCTCGACCAGCGGATGGCTTTTTCGCTGTCCTGTCACAGCTTTACCGGATGCGACAAGAGCGCAGGACAAAACCTGCCCCAAAAAAAAAGAGCGGCGGACATCCCATACCCCGGGAATGCCCGCCAACTCTCATCTATTCGCCACAGCGAGACGGCTCACGCCAGGCGAAACCATGCTTAGAACGTCGCTCGTACGCCAGCTGTGTAGCGCGCACCGGTGCGCTCATATGTCAGGATCCGGTTGCGGAAGCGCGAGAAGTCGCGAGTGTCCTCGTTTAGAACGTTCAGACCTTCGACAAAGACCTGGAACTGGTCAGACAGTTCATAGCTGGCGGAAAAATCCACCTGCCCGAAGCTTTCGCGCTGGCGTGGTTCGCTTTGCACGTCGCTGCCCTGCACCAGGAAACCATCACGGTAGTTGTACGATACACGGGCGGAAAGACGGTCGCCTTCATAAAACGCGGTGAGGTTGACGGTGTGCGGAGTAAACCCGTTAAAGCCGAGATCGCCCTGCGGAGCGTTATCGCGGTCAGAGGTTACATAGGTGTAGTTCACGATCCCGCCAAAGCCGTTGTCCAACGTCTTTTGGAACGCGATTTCTGCACCGCTGATGCTTCCCGAAAGGCCGTTGCGCTGGCGTGTATCCTGAAAAGTAACATCGGTCGGTGTGTCGACTGTCAGCCCGCCATTGCCTGCCGGGAAGATGACCACGCCGGGCACTGGCAATGTCGATGTTTCCAGAAAGCCGCCCAGCTCCTTGTGGAAGCCCGCGATACTGAAATAGCTTAGAGCATCGAAATACCATTCGAACGAGACATCAAAGTTGTCCGCCTCGAACGCTTCCAAAAGCGGGTTGCCGCCGCCGCTAAGCGGCGCATCCGAACGGCCGCCAAACGTGTTGGCCACGCCAAGAGCTGTCAGTGTCGGACGGGTTACTGTCCGTGCGTAGCTCAGGCGAAGAACAATGTCGTCGGTCGGCTCAAGTTTGAAATTCACCGACGGGAGGAAGTTTACGTAATCGTTCGGAACCTCAATATTGGTTGCCGGACCGAAAACGGTAACAAGCTGAGTATCGCCGGGCGTCTCACGAAATTCGATAACCGGCTGGTCGATACCGCTCGAAAGAACTTCGGTGAAGGCGATGCGGAAGCCGATATTGGCTGACCAGGGCAGCTCTCCGCCAAAGTCACCGCCCCATTCGGTGTTGAAGTGCGCGGCGTAGATCTGCTCCTCAACTGCAAAGCTGCCGCCCGGATTGAACGATGGTGTGTAAATGCCCAACACCGGATCAAGGCCGCCACTATTCAGATATGCCAGAAGATCGGCGGTATTTCCGCCCGTACGGTTTGGATCTTGAATGTTTGCGACATTGTTAAGCTGTGCAAAAGCATTCGCAAAGCTGGCAGTCAGAATCTGTGCGGGAACCGTATTGGCGCCCTCCACACCGCTCAGGAAATTATCGAATGAGAATGGGCTCAGGATCGATGTGTCAAAAGGCACGGTGTAACCGCAATAAGCGCAAAAGATATTCGCCGCAGAAAGGCTTCCAAAGCCCGGATCGGCAAAGTTATCGAACAGATTCTGCACCTTCTCACGATCGGTGTAGATACCGCCAAAAGCGATGTTTTGCAGCGGTCCGGCATCGACTTCCCAGTCAGCATCAAACCGCAGCTCGAATACCTCGTCTTCGACCTGCGTGCGGTTGACGTTCACAAAGTGGAGACGCTGGATTGTCGGATCGACAAAATCCGCGGCGTTGATGTTTGTGATGGTCGAAATCCCGCTGGTGCTTACCGATTCGATCAATGGCGAAGTCGGAGCAAGCGCACCCAGAACTACGAATGGGTTGGTTCCATCACGGGTCGCCCGTGACCACGACACGTCAGCGACGAAGGTCAGACGGTCGCTGGCCTCGAATTCAAAATTGCCGCCAAGTGCGACGGTTTCCGCCTCGCGATTGTTCGAAGTTAGCACATTATCATTCTGAGAAAGCCCGACAGTACCTGCAATCGCGGGGTTGCGCGTGCCAAAATCAATGCTTGGACGGCTGAATGAAGTCACTGTGCCGTTCGCATCGATTTGTGGATCGAGGAATGGCGGGCTGAAGAAGCCAGAGAACTGCTGATCGAACGAGTCGATTTCAAAACGCGAATACAGTCCGTCAAACGTGGCGGTGAAGGCATCCGAGGGTGCGAACTGAAGTGCGCCGTTCAGTGTGATACGTTCACGATCCTGCACATCGCGGCTGAAAATAACCTGCTGCTGGACCCGCGCACCGGTCGGCAGCGCGCCGATATCGGTCGGCTGAAGACCCGTAGAAGACTCCGGCGCGAAAATCGCAGCATCGCCCTGACGCAAGGCAAAGCCGTTTGTAATGTTGCGATCAATTTGTGCGTTACGAAGATTATAGGAGCCGCCAAACAGAACGCCGACAGTGCCATTGGACCACGACACAACACCGCTAATATCGGCACCGACGTCTTCGCTGAGATTCTCATAGATGGCCGCACCTGAAATGGAGGCATTGAAGCCCAACCGGTCGATCGGCTTCGCAGTCGTGATATTCACAACTGCTCCAATACCGCCTGACTGAAGACCCGGCTGCGCCGACTTATAGACTTCAGCAGTCTGGATAATGTCGGAAGAAAGAACATCGAAGGAAAACTCGCGGCCCGGATTGTCCGTCGCGAGCGTGCGCCCATTTAGAAGAACTGCGTTGAATTCAGGACCAAGCCCGCGGACGGTGATGAACTGACCTTCGCCGCCCGAACGGTCGATCGCAACGCCCGTGATACGCTGCAGCGATTCAGCCACGTTCTGATCAGGGAACTTGCCAACGTCTTCTGCCGAAACCGCGTCGACTACCGCCGCGCTGTTGCGCTTAAGATTGATGGAGTCCTCAAGGCTTTTCTTAAAGCCGGTAACGATAATGACGTTTTCCTCGCCATCAACCGCTGCATCACCTGCCTCCTGCGCAAGAGCCGGGGTCGAAACTGCGATTGCAGCAATTGCTGCGCCTTGAGCCAGAACGGCCCGCTTTGAAATCTTCATTTCTCTCTCCCTTAGGTCCCGTTCGTTCTTTTTGAATGATCCAGGCGGATCGCGAACATGACCAATCGACCCTTTTTGGGCCACAGCACGATTTGTGCAGCTCAAATTGTCGAATTGAATGGGTCAAATGGAGAGGCATGAACTTTTTGGGATTAATAGACACGCAATCCAAGCAATGTGTTGCCGCACTGTTGCCGTTACGCAACGGGCCAGTGGGACTGTATGAGCTAAACCGGGCCGATCTTCCCAAAAAGTCAAATCCTGAGGGGCTCACGTGCGATACGAGTGCGATATTCAGATGGCGACCAGCCAACTGTTTTACTGAACTGACGGCTAAAGTGATATTCATCGCAATATCCCAGCTCATCAGCGATATCGCGAAGCAGAACCCCGGGCTCTCCCAGCATTTCACATGCGCGCTCCATCAGTAGACTAGTCCTGTATCTTCCGGGCGACCGACCTGCCAGTTTGCGGAAACGCTTGCGAAACGCCTCATATGAGTGGCCGGATGCCTGCGCTGCCTCGCGAACGTCCATTGACGCAGCAATCGCAGTTTTGGCCTGCTCGAGCCACGCGATGTCGCCCTCCACATCTTTGTCCGCAGCCTCTGCGATGTCGGCAAGCAGTTCCTGAAGCCTGATCGTTTCGCGGACCAGATCACGCTCGCTCGCAGCTTTTCCTCCGCCTATCAGGCTTAGGATACGGTCTCGCCAGAAATCCATCGGTCGCAGCGATACGACCGGCCTTGTTTCATCAAGGCAGCGCGCGCTTCGCCACAGGTCGAAAATAGGGCCTTCGAATACCAGATAGAATTCATCCCAATCCTCACCTCGCGGTGGTCCGTACCAATGCTCCACCCCTGGATAGACCAGAATCGCATCGCCCGCATGAACAGACAAAGACAGGCCGTTCTCATCCCTATAGGAGCCCTGCCCCCGCGTCACATATACCAAGGTAAAGTGAGGAAGGGTGCGCTTTGAGGTCAAAACGCCGACACCCTTGTTCAAGAAGCATGCGATCTTTATGCCTCCAACCGAGGAAAGATGCATATTCTGCTTGTAGACCTTTTCTTCCCACATTTGTGTTCCCCTCAAATTCTTGAAAGCATATTACCAAAATATTCATGCTCTACCAAAACTGCCCTTCACAAGACGTCTCGGTTGCTTTGTCTGTTCAGCATAGACGACGATCCTGCCAAACAAAGCCAGAAGGCCAGGTCGTTACGGGAAGCGGGATGGATTACTTGGATGACTCGTATGACTGAAGATCACCCCCCGGCACTGCTCCCACAAAATAGTCGATCGGATTGTGACAGTGACGCAATGAGTGACGGGATAGAAATTCAACAGCACGGGCCGGTTCCGGCCAGCGATCCGGTCGAAAAAGGCGGCGAGCACCACGATTTTATCGCATTGCGGGCAGGCGGGGCATTTGTCGCCCTTGATGTCAGTAAAGGTATGCGGCCAATTATCCTTTACGCAGGGATCGATATGCCAGGCGTTAGCCCGCATGAACTCGCCGTCCTTGCAACACGCCAACATGCACCCGGCAGCGCATCCGTCCCGCTTCGCGGTTCACTGCTCAACGAAATTGGCACGGGCATTTCCGGAGCATCGGGGCTGATCGCTCACCGCTCGGGAGAGGATTGGGCAATCGATCTGCGGATAGCTGATGTGGATCAACCCACTGCGCATGAGGTTGTGATCCGATGCGAAGACCGAAATACGGGTATCGGATCAGAACACTCACTGTATCTCGACCCAAAAACCGGCATGCTGGTTTGCAATACCACGATCTGCAACCATGCCGAAAACGAATTGGAAGTTGACTGGTGCGCGGCCCTGTCGCTGCCTTTTGACGCGCGCATGACGCGCTTTCTGAGCTTTACGGGCAAGTGGTCCGGTGAATTCGCGGTTGAGGAAGTTCCAGATTTTCAGGGCAGCATCGTTCGGGAGAACAAATCAGGCCGGACAAGCCATAATGTGTTTCCCGGCGGAATTCTGGCTGCCCCTGGAACAACCGAGCTGCAAGGCCCTGCAAGCGGCTTTCATCTGGCGTGGAGCGGCAATCACCGGCTTCGCGTCGACAGGCACAGCGATGGACATTGTGTCGTCCAGCTTGGCGAAATGACGTTTCCCGGTGAGATCAGGCTCGCAAAGGGGGAAAGCTATTCAACGCCTGAACTGCTCGCATGCTGGTCGGACCGGGGGCTTAACGGGGTCAGCCAGCAATTTCACAACTATCTGACGGAATGCGTTTCCGATAACCGCGCGTTCAACAAACCGCGCCCTGTGCACTACAACACCTGGGAAGCGGTCTATTTCAACCACAACGAAGCTGCCTTGATGGAGTTGGCCGCTCTGGCGGCCGATGTAGGTGCAGAACGGTTCGTGCTTGATGATGGTTGGTTCGGATCGCGTCGCCATGACGGTGCTGGGCTCGGCGATTGGTGGGTAAGCGAAGAGATTTATCCGCAAGGTTTGCACCCTCTCGCCAGCAAGGTCCGCGAACTGGGCATGGAATTCGGCCTTTGGGTCGAGCCTGAAATGGTCAACCCCGACAGCGACCTTTACCGCGCACACCCTGATTGGGTGCTAGCAGCCCAAGGGGTCGAGGCGGTCCCGTTTCGCGGGCAACTGACGCTTGATCTGACCAAGCCCGAAGTGTTCGATTATCTGTTCGAACGGATCACGGATCTCGTGGGCACATATGGGATCGGTTATCTCAAATGGGACATGAACCGCGATACGAACCATCCTGCGAGCAGTGGGCGCGGAGCCATGCACCGTCAGACAAAGGCCGTGTACCGATTGTTCGAAAAACTGCGCAGTGTGCACCCTGCGCTTGAGATAGAAAGCTGTTCCTCAGGCGGTGCACGCGCCGACTTTGGCATTATGACACATGCTGACAGGATCTGGACATCGGACAACAACGATGCGCGTCAGCGCCATCACATCATGCGCGGAGCGAGCCACTTTTTCCCGATGCGGGTGCTGGGCAATCACGTCGGTCCGCGCACCTGCCATATCACCGGCCGGAAATTTTCCATGCCCTTCAGGGTCGCAAGCGCGTTTTTCGGACATATGGGCATGGAGCTTGATCTGCGTTCTGAAAACGCATCTGACCTCGAAACGTTGAAGCGAGGGATCGCCCTGCACAAACAGCACCGCGAGCTTATCCATTCGGGCGATTTCTGGCGACTGCCCTCTGCCAGCAATACCAATCTGGTCGGCTGCGTTGCCAAGGACCGCGACGAGGCGTTGTTCGGCTATGCAAAACTTGAAAGCGAGCTTGAGACGCTGCCAGCCAAGGTCTGCTTTGGGGGGCTCGATCCCGCGCGCAAATACCGGGTGAAGATGATCTGGCCGCTGTTCAATCCGTCTGTCAGCACACCTTCCATTGTCGATGCGGCGTCATTGGGCGGTGAGGGGACGGTCTTTTCAGGTGCAGCCTTGATGCAGCATGGTATGCAGCCCCCGCTGACTTATCCCGACACCTGCATCATCTACCATCTCAAAGCCTGCGAATGACCACCTCGAACTCTGATATTTATGACCTGCTGATCGTCGGCGGCGGTATCAACGGCGCGGGAATTGCCCGCGATGCGGCCGGGCGCGGTCTGAAGGTTTTGCTCGTCGAAAAAGACGACCTTGCCAGCCACACATCAAGCGCATCGACAAAACTGGTGCATGGCGGGCTGCGCTATCTTGAGCATTATGAATTTCGGCTGGTTCGCGAAAGCCTGATCGAGCGGGAGCGCTTGCTCAAGATTGCGCCGCACATCATCTGGCCGCTGCGTTTTGTTTTGCCACATGATGATGGCTTGCGGCCCAGCTGGTTGCTGCGGCTCGGCCTGTTCATGTATGACCAT
>CALLQC010000091.1 GCA_938015255.1 uncultured Erythrobacter sp. | reverse complement strand
GAGCAGGTTGTTCGCCTGATCCGGTCCAAAGGCGTGGGCGTGTTTTTCGTGACGCAAAACCCGATCGATATTCCGGAAGAGGTTGCCGGCCAGCTCGGCAACCGGGTGCAGCATGCGTTGCGGGCGTTCACTCCTCGCGATCAGCGCGCGATCAAGGCCGCAGCCGAAACATTCCGTATCAACGAAGAGCTCGACGTTGAAGAAGCGATCACGCAGCTCAAAGTCGGCGAGGCGCTGGTCTCGACGCTTGATGAAGACGGCGCGCCAACCATCGTACAGCGCACTCTGATCAAACCACCGCGATCGCGGCTAGGGCCCGTGACAGCAAAAGAGCGGGCAATCATCCAGTCAGTCAGCCCGTTCGACGGAAAGTATGACGAAGCCGTCGACCGCGAAAGCGCGGAAGAGGTGCTGGCTCAGAAAGCCGCAGATGCTGTTGAGACAGCGCAGGAGGTTGAGGAGAAAGGCACCGAAGAGGTCGGCAAGCGCTCCCGCAAGACAAAGAGTATCTGGGAGAAGGCAATTTCGCGCGGTACAAAGGTTGCAGCTGGCGGCATGGCCGGGGCTGCTGCTGCGGCCGTTCTGGGGAAGAAATCTCGGTCCAATCCGGTCAAATCGGGGATCACGTCCGCAGCCGGCTCTATCGCGACCGATCTCGCCGGACCCATTGCAGGCCGCTTCGTTCGCAATCTGATCGGCGGTTTGATGCGTTAGATATAATAGACAGGTTCAGCCGGTCGCTTTCGGAATTCGGATTTTGGCGATGAGACCGCCTTCGCGCCGGTTTGCCAGCGACAGATCGCCGCCGTGTTGCTGGGCGATAGCACGCGCTAGCGTGAGACCCAGGCCGGCCCCGCCAGTTGCACGGTTTCGCGATGCTTCGCCGCGGGCAAAGGGCTCCAGCATTGTCTCGATGAGATTTTCAGAAATTCCCGGCCCCTCATCTTCCACTGCTATGGTCCAGACGCCCTCATCCGATTTCAACGTAACATGGGCATTCCCGCCATATCGAACGGCATTGCTAACGAGATTGCGCAATGCGCGCTTTATCCAGGTGACCTGAACCGACGCAACCATTCGCGGTGTTTCGGCCATAGTCACCGGCTTGCCCAGATCTTCGAATTCATCGACAACACTGGCCGCAAGCGCACTCAGATCAACGGCCTCATACTCAATCTGTGAACGCCCCAGTCGGGCAAGGATCAGGATATCGTCCAGCGTGGCGGTGATGTCTTCAATGCTGGTCGCCATCCGTTCGCGTTGGCGATCATCCTCGACGCTTTCGATACGGACACGCAGGGCTGCCAGCGGTGTTTTCAGATCGTGCCCGATTGCGCCGAGCATCACGTCTTTTTCATCGATCAAGGCAGCGACGCGCGCCTCCATCATATTGTGCGCGGCGATCAACTGGCGCATGTCTGCCGGCCCATCCTCCGCCAAAACAACCGGCTGATCGGGCCTCCGAGAAAAACCATCCACCCTCTCCGTCAGCGCGGCGAGAGGGCGGGTGATGCGGCGCAGAATAAGGTAGAGCGCACCCACCAGAAGCAGGAACAGGAGCAGTGTCTGCATCACAATGCCGCGTAAAACGCCCGGCTCGCGATCAGGTACGAAAACCCGCGCAATACGCCATTCGCCACCGTCTTCCAGCTGTATCCCCGCGACAACGATGGTGCGATCCGCCCAGCCTGGCAGAGTTGCAAAACGCGGGTTGCGGCGTGCGCGCTCTTGCAGCAGCGGATCGTCGCCCGCGCGCCGCTTGGTCAGAAGGATCGTGTGCGGTTGAAGGCCCTGACGATTGAGAATTTTCATCACCTCTACGCTTTCATCGTAGTGGTTTTTCTCATCAGGCTGGAATGGCGGGGCGTTGCTGGTGGTCGTGCGTACGCGAAGCGCCGGACGGGAGAAAACAAACGGAGATCGCGCGTCGGGGAAATTTGGATTGAATCGCTGACGCCGAATTTCGGGATCGATCAGCAGGTTGATCGCAACTGCATTCAACATCCCTTGCTCGATCCGGTTCTGAGCCGCGCGATACAGGAGAACCGCAGAGATGATCTGTGCAATGAGCAGTACAGCACCGATGGCGACCATCGTCTGGCCGAGCAGGCTTTTGGGCAGAAGACGCGGCATCACACGCCGCCAGGCGCCAGACGTTTAACGTCTGCGGCAAAGCGATAGCCGCCTCCGCGCACGGTCTGGATGAATTGCGGGTCGCGGCTGTCCATTTCGATCTTGCGGCGTAGACGGCTGACTTGATTGTCAACCGCGCGGTCAAACAGATGTGCGGTGCGGCCCTGAACAAGATCGAGCAGCAGATCGCGGTCCAGCACTTTTCTGGGATTATCAAGAAATGCGCGGAGCAGCCGAAATTCTGCTGTCGAAATGGGAATCGTGACCCGTTCGGGATCAATCAGTTTGCGTTTGACGGGATCGAGTTGCCAGCCTTCGAATTCATACAGAAAATCTTCGTTTTCGCCTGGTTGGGAAACACTGCGCCCGACCCTGCGCAAGACTGTGCGGATGCGCGCGACCAATTCGCGCGGTTCAAACGGTTTAACCACATAGTCATCGGCGCCCAGCTCAAGGCCGACGATCCGGTCCGTCGGCTCGGCCCGCGCTGTCAGGAAGATGACCGGCAATTTTCGAGTTTCAACGAGATGACGACAAAATGATAGTCCGTCCTCGCCAGGCATCATGATGTCCAGCAGGACGAGATCGGGAGTCTTGTTCAGCAGGGCTGAGCGCGCAGCAGCGGCGCTCTCCACATCGTCAACGGCAAAGCCCTGACCCGCCAGATATTCGGCAAGCGGCTCTCGCAATGTCGCCTCATCATCGACGAGCAGAATAGTGATCGGGCTGTCGCCGTTCATGGGTGTTCTCGCATAAAGGTCTGATCATGAATGGCAACCAGCCTGGCCAGCAACCCGAACGGGCATGGCAGGCCAGGCTGGTGCTGCGTGATCCAATAGAACCGCCGCTATAACCCGCGTTTGCCGCGCCGGTCCTTTCTACGCTCCTTGGCCGCTTTGCGTTCGTCAGCCGTGATAGCTCCGGAATTGTCCGTATCGAGCCGCGCGAAACGCGCTTCGATTGCTGCATCAAACTCGGCAGAACTCACCGCGTTGTCGCCATTTGTATCGGCGCGCCGCAGCATACGCATTGCGCGGTCTCCCTGCCGTTTGCCGCGCCGCATCTTGCGGCGTTCGCCGCTGCGCGCCTTGCGCGCTTCTTTGCCGGCTTCGATCTCGGCTTCTGAAATTCCGCCGCTGTTATCGGTGTCGAGACGTTCGAAACGCTGGGCCATACGATCAGAGCGGCGCTCGGCGCGTTTCTCGGATCGCGCCTCACGGGCGGCTTTCATCTCGTTGAAGGACAACTCGCCATTTCCATCAGTATCTGCGCCGGCAAACCTTTCAGCCCGGCGCATTTCACGGTCCGTCTGATCGATCACTCCGTCGGCGTTTGCATCCATCCTGGCAAACCGTTCTGCTCCATGAGCCTTGGCCTCGGCAAGGGTGACGACGCCATCGCCATCCGTATCGGCCGCACCGGGGCCGCGCTTGCCAGCGTGGTGGTCGGCGACAGCGATACTTGCGCCGCCGAGGGCAAGAGCCGCGGCGGAAAGTGTCAGGGCAAATTTTCTCATTGTGTGTCTCCAAAAAACTGTTCTCAGGAGAGTTGCGGCAAGCTGCTGGTCAGCGATTGCAGTCTTAAATAGGGGTGACCGCAAAATTCGCACAGGTTCAGGGAGAGGTGCCAACCGGCAAACTCACCGCAACTCATGCCAACCGTGCTAGCTGGCTTGTGTCGCAGGATTATGCCCGGCAGGCGCGATTTTGTCGCGGATTGTATCAGTCGGCGGCCGGCGTTCATCTGGGCGACATTTCTCGCCGCATTTCCGTGCTGCGCGAATACGCCTCGGCAGCGATATTTGCTAACGGGGCCTGTGTTCGGTGCCTTCACCGGCAGTGATGAAAATTGCCGTTGCCGTGTCATCGACGTCAGCGGTGTGCCACACACCGGGCGGGTTGATTGCGTAATCGCCCGCGCCCAGCACGACGTTCCTTATCGTCCCATCCTGCAATTCCTGTGTGAGCCGCATCGAGCCAGATGTGCAAATCACAACTTCCGCACCTTTGGGATGCATTTCCCATGAGTCCCAGTCTTCCGCAAACGTGTACTGTGATACGAGACGCCCTTCTGCTCCGTCGCTGCCATGGCGCACGCCATAGCCTTCATACCATTCCAGACCGCTGAACGGCGGTTGGGGCACGGCTGTTGCGCCAAGGCCCAGATGCACAAAGCTCTCGCTCAATCGATGGCCGCTCATGATTCAATTGCAGTCATGCAGAAGACATTCAGTTTGTTGCCGTCCGGATCGCGGAAATAGCCAGCGTAGAATCCATCATCGCCGCGCGGGCCGGGCGCGCCTTCATCGCTGCCGCCATGAGCCATCGCTGTGTCGTGAACTGTCTGAACCTGTTCGGGATTTCCGACCTGAAGTGCGACCATCGTGCCGTTGCCAGCTGTGGCCTTCTGCTCGTCGAACGGCTTGGTCGCGGCGATCCCGGGTGCACCGCCCATTTTGCCCCATGCAATGAAAGTGTCGAACTCCATCATCCGGCCAACGCCGAAATGTTTGGCGATTGCATCGTAGAAAGCCGCCGCGCGGGGTAAATCGTTAGTGCCGAGGGTTACGTAGCCGATCATATCTTGGTTCCTCCCGCAACAAGCCGCCCGATTGCGACTCGCGATGTCAGAACATTATAGGAACAAATCCGGCTGCACAAGCAGGCCTATAGCGGCTGCGTCTCCCGCTCCAGCCAGACGAGATCATCTCCCTCAAGCTGCGGCGCCACGATTTCGCGCACCCGCTTGTGATAATCATCGACCCACGTGATCTCGTCTGAGGTGAGCAGGCTCTTTTCGATCAAAGTCCGGTCAAGCGGTACAAATGTGAGCGTTTCAAACCCTAGGAACCGCCCTTCTGCACTCTTTGGGTGCCTCTCAACTGTCAGAACGAGATTCTCGATCCGAATGCCATATTCGCCTGCCTTGTAATATCCCGGCTCGTTCGAAAGGATCATTCCGGCAAACAGTTCCTGAGCAGTTCCCGGCTGGCCGCCGCTGGGTTTCGCTATGCGCTGCGGCCCTTCGTGGACGCCCAGGAAGCTGCCAACACCGTGTCCCGTGCCGTGGGCGTAATCGACGCCTGCTTCCCACAAATATTGCCGTGCCATCGCGTCGATCTGACCGCCATTTGTCCCTTGCGGGAAGGTGAGGCTGTCAATCTGGATGTGGCCTTTCAACACGCGTGTAAAACGGTCCTTCATCTCAGCGGTTGGTTCAGCCGCTCCGTCCTGCGAGTTCACCCAGACAGTACGGGTTATGTCGGTCGTGCCCGCCGGATACTGGCCGCCTGAATCGACCAGATAGATCGAGCCAGGGGGGATCGGGATATTGGTGTCTTCATCCACCTTGTAGTGCGGCAGGGCGGCGTGGCCGGATGCGGCGCTGATCGTGTCGAAACTGGTATCGCGCAGGTCGCCGTGCGCGAGGCGGAAATCCTCGAGCTTTGCGGCGGCGGTCAACTCATCCACTTCCCCTGAAGGCGCGGTGATTTCAAGCCACCTCAGAAAGCGGCTGACGGCTGCGCCATCGCGCGCCTGGGCATCACGGTGGCCCTGTTGCTCGGTCTCGTTCTTGATCGCTTTCGCGAGAATCGTCGGGTCCTGTTTGAATACGAAGCTGGCCCCGCCATCGCGAAGCGCCTGGGCAATGCCAACCACACCAAATTCGGGATCAACGCTGACGCTTTGGCCGCGATATTCCGATAAGGCACCGGTGAACTCATCGCGTGCGCGCACAGTAACGGCATTACCAAGATGGCGCGTAAGCTCCGGTGTGACTTTTTCAGGCGCGATGAACAGATCCGCGCTGCCGTCTTTTTTGGCAATCACATAGGATAGCGCGACAGGTGTGTGCGAGACATCGCTGCCGCGTATGTTCAGCAACCAGGCGATCGAATCGAGCGCCGGGATTACAACCGCGTCGAGATCATTCTCTCCGAGCCAATCGGCAATCGCTGCGCGCTTTTCAGCCGAAGACTGGCCCGCCAGGCTATCATCGTGAACGATCGCCTCGGCGTCTGAGGAGCTTGGCTGATCGGACCAAACTGCGTCGATCGGATTGCTATCCGCGGGCACCATCGTGATGCCTTTCGGCTCGACTACATTTTCAAGCGCCGCGACCCAATTCCAGGTGTGCAGCCACGGATCGTAAGCGACCTTTGCGCCCACTTCGGCTTTCTCGACAAGCCAAGCGCCGAGATCGTCTGCCGGGATGCTGCGATATTCGAACAGCTTTTCATCCACCTGATCGCGCACCTGCACGGTGTAGCGGCCGTCGACGAAGATCGCTGCATGATCCAGGGTGACGGCGGCAAAGCCTGCCGAACCGCCAAAACCCGTGAGCCAGTGCAAACGCTGCGCATATTCGCCGACATATTCACTCATATGCTCATCCGAGATCGGGATAACCAAACCGTCTAGACCGCGTCGTTTCAGCTCCTCGCGCAGAGCTTTCAGGCGGGCTTCATGGGTTTGCATAAGCATATCGTCGAATTCCTGTGGTCTATGCGCACTCTTGCCGCGCAATTCTGTATGTATATGACGATCAACATAGTGCGGTTTGCCGTTGCTTTCCAGCAATGTGCGCAGCCCGTTTACAGGAGTCGCAATCCGATGAGACTGATTTTCGCCGCGACGGCCGCCTTGGCTGCCCTGATCGCCGCAAGCCCATCCCTAGCCAGTGAGGACCAGACACAAGTGACCAGCGAGGCACCCACCTCCCCGCCCCGAGCGGAGAAACGCGAGCATTCCTATACCCATCACGGGATTACAATTTCGGACCCGTATGACTGGCTTTATGACAAGTCTTACCCGACAGTCGATGATGAGGATGTGCTCGATTACCTCAAGGCGGAAAACGCCTGGTTCGAAGCCAATATGGCATCGCAAAAAGAGCTGACCGAGGCGCTGTTCACAGAAATGCGCGCGCGCATCAAGGAAGACGATTCGACAGTGCCGCAGCGCCGGGGCGATTATCTCTACTGGTCCGAATTCGAAGAAGGCGCGCAATATCGCAAGCACTACCGCCAACCGTTAAGCGGTGGCGATACCAGTTTGATCCTGGATGAAACCGAGCTTGCCGAAGGCCTTGAGTATTTCCGGCTGGGTGCGGCGAGTGTCAGCAATGACGGGCGATTCATGGCCTTTGCGACCGATACGAACGGGTCTGAACGTTACACCGCTCGGATCAAGAATCTGGAAACCGGCGAACTGCTTGAGGACGAAATCACCGGTTTGCGCGGGGGGCTGACCTGGGTCGCGAACGACACAGCGCTCGTTTATGGCCCCGCAAACGAAAACTGGCGTACTCTGGAGGCCAAACTTCACGTCATTGGTACGTCTCAGGACGATGATGTGACGCTCTACAAAGAAGACGACGAGAGCTTCGGTGTAGGGACGGTACTATCAGCGCAGGAAGATTATTTGATCATTGCCACCGGCGATAACGAGACGAGCGAGGTGCGTATCGTCTCTGCGGACAATCCGACAGGTGAGCAGTTGTTGGTCAAGGCGCGCACAAAGGGCGTCGAATACAGTGTCGATATCCGCGATGGAGAGCTGTGGGTTTGGACAAACGACGACCATATCAATTTTCGTCTGGCCAAAGCCGATCTGGAAACGCCGGGCCAATGGGAAACCGTCATCGCGGGCTCCAATGACTTCTATCTGACGGACTTTTCGCTCTTCAAAGACTTTTTCGTGACCGAAGGGCGGCTCAATGGCCTCGATCAGATCCAGGTCCGCCAATATGACGCGCCAGATGCTATCAGCATGGTCGAGTTTCCCGAACCGAGCTACAATGCAGGGCTATCGAACAATCCCGAATATGATCAGAGCAAACTGCGTCTTACATATGAAAGCATGGTGACGCCTGATACCGTGTTTGACTATGACGTTGCGGCCCGTTCGCTTGAAAAGCTCAAGCAGCAGGAAATCCCGAGCGGTTACGACGCTTCGCTATATGTCACCGAGCGGCTGGAAATCGAAGCGCGCGACGGTACGATGGTTCCGGTCAGCATCGTGATGCGCAAGGACCGCGACGCCATGAACGGGGGCGAGGGCGGCCCGCTGCACCTCTATGCCTACGGCGCATATGGCTATGCTGTCCCACCGGGCTTTTCGACCACCCGGCTGAGCCTAGTTGATCGCGGATTTGCCTATGCCATCGCGCACATTCGCGGCGGCGACGATCTGGGGCGGCGCTGGTATCTTCAGGGTAAGCTCAATGAGCGCACCAACACCTTCAATGATTTTGTTGATGCAGGGCGCGGGCTGATCGCCAAGGGCTACACCGCGGAGGGCAAAGTCACAGCCAGCGGCGGCTCCGCAGGCGGCGAGCTGATGGGCGCAATCATCAATCAGGACCCTGCGCAATATGGCGCCATTGTCAGCCATGTGCCGTTCGTGGATGTGCTGAACACGATGCTCAATAAGGAGCTGCCGCTGACGCCGGGTGAATGGCAGGAATGGGGCAACCCGATCGAGAGCAAGCAGGCCTTCGCCTATATCCTCTCCTATTCGCCATATGATCAGGTAACCGCGCAGGATTACCCGCCGATGCTGGTCACCGCTGGCCTCAACGATCCGCGCGTCACCTATTGGGAACCTGCAAAATGGGTCGCCAAGCTGCGCGAGGTAAAGACCGACGATAACACGCTGCTGCTTAAGACTAATATGGGCGCGGGCCACGGCGGCAAGTCGGGCCGGTGGAATTCGCTATATGAAACCGCAGAGGAATTCGCCTTTATCCTGTGGCAGATGGGGATGGCCGGGGCGGACGAGTGACCGCTCGCTTTTCCAGGACTTACACCGCCGCGCCTGAACACATTGACGAGCTCGGCCACGTCAACAATTCGGTCTGGGTGCAATGGATTCAGGATCTGGCGACCGCGCATTGGGATGCGGTCGCCGATCCGGTCCACCTTGAACAATACATCTGGGTCGTTACCCGGCACGAGATCGATTATCGCGGCAACATCGCCGAAGGCGAGATCGCGACGGGTGAAACCTGGATACCAGGTGAAGCGCGCGGGGCGCAATCGGTCCGCCACGTCGAATTCAGCGATGCAAACGGCAACACGCTCGTGTCAGCGCGTACCACATGGGCGATGCTGGACCGCGCAACTGGCCGCCTTGCCCGCGTCCGACCCGAAATCATCGCGCCATTTCGCACCGAGTAGCGGGAAAGCTTCTCGGCAAAGACAGGAAGTTTTCCACTGTCATCAAAATGAAACCTTACAGTCACGATTGTGTCGCACCGCGTTCGTAATAGCGACACAAACGGACGGGATAAGGTGAGATATGATGGGAAGAATTTCTTGCATCGCGGTTGCGGGTGCTTTGGCTGCCTTGGGCTCTCCTGCCGCTGCGCAAGACGATGATACCCTGCGGCAGGAGCTGGCGGAGATGCGGGCGATGATGGCGCAGATGGCCGATCGCATCGAGACACTTGAAGCCGAGCTGGACAGCGTTGAGGCCAAGGCCGAGACCGCTGAAGTGCAGGCGCAGGCGGCAAGCTCGCAGGCGGCGACGGCATCGAAGGCCGCCGAAACAGCTATCGCTGCAGCCGATAACGGCCAATCGATCACGTTCAAAGGTATGCCCGAGATCAAGGACAAGGCCGGCTGGAGTTTCAAGCCGCGCGGGCGCCTGCAATTCGACACCGGCACAATCGCGGCACCCGATTCGACGGGCCGCGAAGATGGATTTGCGACCGAAGTTCGCCGAGCCCGTCTGGGTGCGGCAGGCGATCTTCCCGGTGGCTTCGGCTACAAATTCGAATTCGACTTCGCGGGCAGCGACTTCAATGTCACCGACGCCTTTATTTCCTATGAGACCGGCGCTGCCGAAATCATGGTGGGTCAATTCAACACGTTCCAGGGTCTGGAAGAGCTCACCAGCAGTGTCCACACCAGCTTTATCGAACGGTCCGCATGGACCGACGCTTTCGGTTTCATTCGCCGTGTTGGTGCCGCGGTCGTCGTTAGCCAGGATGACGTCCTTGTTCAGGCAGGCGCATTCACTTCCAACATGAACGACCTGCCAGATGACACGAACTGGAGCGTGGATGGCCGCGCTGTTTACATGCCCAAGATCGGCGACACGCAGCTGCATTTCGGTGGCTCGCTCCACTACAACGACCTCGATCAGACCTCTTCGGTTCGCTACCGCCAGCGCCCGTTGGTCCATTTCACCTCCGAACGTTTCGTCAGCACCGGCAATCTGGATGCTGAAAGCGAATTTGGACTTGGGCTCGAAGCTGCCATCATATCCGGCCCGTTCCACGCGGCAGCAGAAACATTCTGGCAGAATGTCGCGCTGACGGCGGGTGATCAGAATCCAACCTTCTTCGGCGGCTCAATCGAAGCTGGCTATTATCTGACAAAAGGCGACACGCGCGGTTACAAAAAGGGCGTTTTTGATCGTACCAAGCCTGTCAATCCAGTTGGCGAGGGCGGTTTCGGTTCGCTCCAGGTCAACCTTCGCTATGACCGGCTAGACCTTACCGATGCCGGGATCGTTGGTGGAACGCAGGACGGTTACATGGCCTCGCTCGTGTGGAAGCCGACCGATTACACCATGATCCTCGCGAACTATGCGCGGCTTGATTACACCGACGCCGTTTTCCCAACGGCCGCCGGCGACCGCGACTATGCGGTGGATACATTTGCAGTGCGGCCCAGATCGATTTCTGATCGATTGGGTCTGATAATTTGTCACAACCCTGTCACAGCTGCGGCGTAATCGCGCGGCAAGACTTTTTCTCAAGGATGAATTCAATGAAACCGATGAAGACTGTAGCTTTCGCCGCAATCGCCTCTCTTACGCTCGTTGCTTGCGACAACAGCGGGGGCGGTGCGGGTACGCGCGATTCCATCCGCGCGGTCGGCTCTTCAACCGTCTATCCGTTTGCCAAGCAGGTTGCAGAAAACTTCGCGCGCTCGCAGGCTGGTGCCAAGTCGCCTCTGATCGAATCCACCGGCACTGGCGGCGGCATCCAGCTGTTCTGCTCGGGCCTCGGCCCGGACACGCCGGACATGGCCAACGCCTCGCGCCGCATGAAGGTGAGCGAGTTTGATTCTTGCCAGGAAAACGGCGTTGAAGAGATTATCGAGCTCCAGGTTGGCCTTGACGGTATTGCCTTTGCGTCTGCCACCAATGGAATCAATCTGAACCTTTCCCCGAAGATCGTTTACGAAGCGCTCGCCGCAAACCCTTATGGTGGTGAACAGACTGCCAAGACATGGGCCGACGTCGATCCTTCGCTGCCGGCGATTCCGATTCTGGTTTATGGTCCGCCAAGCACTTCGGGCACGCGTGACGCGCTGAAAGAACTCGTTCTGGAAGCGGGCTGCGACACGAACCCTGAAATGAAAGCGCTCAAAGACGAGGACAAGGATCGTCACCAGACGGTCTGTACCGAGGTGCGCTCCGATGGGGCCTATGTCGATCAGGGCGAGCAGGACAATCTCATCGTCCAAAAGATTGAAAGCAACCCGAATTCAGTCGGCGTTTTCGGCTTCTCCTACCTCGATGAGAATGCCGACAAGGTCAAAGGTCTGCCGATGAACGGCGTCGACCCGACCTATGAAAACATCGCCAGCTTTGAATATCCGGGCGCTCGCCCGCTGTTTGTCTATGTCAAGAAAGCACACATGCGCGCCATTCCCGGCCTCGACGCCTATCTGCAGGAATGGGTCAAGAGCTGGGGTGCAGATGGCCCGCTCGCACAAATCGGAATGGTTGCCTCGGATGCTCAGAAAATGGCCGAAAACGAGCGTAAGGTGAACGAACAGATCGCCTTGACCCGCGCCGACCTGACTGGCGAAGCCGGGGGCAATTAAGCTCCGCTTCGCAATTTTATCGCTTTCGAGAGCCAGCCGCCCTTTTGCCGGGCGGTGATCTCTTTAAGTTCCGCCGCGGCGCGCTGCAGCGAAATCTGCTCAGCGACCAAGGCCTTGTAAATCCGGTCGGAAGTTCGTCTCCGTCGCACGGCATCGCTGGGGTCGATAAAGCCTTCTGCGAAGCTAACGACCCCATCGGCGAGCTTTCCGATGCCGCCCTTCATGCCCTTGCTGTCGCCGGTTTGCGGACTCGGCGCAGCCTGGGTATTTTGGGCTTGGACCTGCTTTTCCAGCCTGTCCTCTATCGCCAGGAGCTGCGGCGCGGAGATCGTCGGCAACTGGTTTAGTTTGCCGGACGCTGCAGCCACGCTTTCACGCACCTCGGTATCGCTCAGAATGCCGAATTCCTGAAAGCTCGCGAGCGTACGGTATCCGCGCTCAATCTCGCTCGCATCGTCGCTGCGCAATTGCTGGCATGCCTTCCACACGGTTTCCCACGCCTGCCAGCGATAAACCCAATCAAGACCGGTGCCCTTGATGTTCTGCATACCCATGATCCGGTTTACGAGGCCAGGCGGCGTGTGATCAGCGATCAGCCTGATGATCGTCTCCCCTTTCGTGTAAACATCACGAACCGGAACAAGCTTGGCCTTGAACGCTTTGCCCAGCAGGCTGCGCATTTTCGCATCAAGCGACGCGTTGTCGCCTCCAGAGGCTATGGCCGATTTCAGCTCGGCATACTCCTGTGCGCGCTGCCGCATGGCTTCGTAATGTTCGCTGATAGCAGCGGCGCTATCGACACCTGCATTGGCAAGCGCCTCTGCCAGATTGCCGTCCTTCGCTGCGGCCGAAGCTGCGGGGGCGGCGATCTTGTCAGACTGGGGTGCCAGCATTGCTGCGAGCAAGCCATCGAGGTCTGCGTGATCAAGCGCGATCCGCTGCTGTTTGGCAAGCTCTTCCAGTTTCGCAAGCGGATCGACGCCATCCTCGAACAAAGTCAAATTGGCGGAATAGGCATCCCATTCTTCATCGATGAAGCCCAGCAAACCCTCGACATTCGAACCGATCAGAAAATGCCGGTCTGCGGCGATGTCTCGGACAAGCATCCGTGCGAACACGCGGCTGCGCGGGACGCGA
>CALLQC010000090.1 GCA_938015255.1 uncultured Erythrobacter sp. | reverse complement strand
CCAACTCGTCATTTTCCAGCCGCCGGATTTCGTCGCGCAAGCGTCCGGCTTCTTCGAATTCGAGGTTCGCGGCTGCGTCGCGCATCCGCTTTTCCAAGTCTTCGATGTAGCTGCGCAGATTGTGGCCGACCATGTTGTTGACCTCATCATCGCCGGTATCGACCACGACGCCGTCCTTCGATGCGGTATGGGCGACGATATCGGCAATGTCGCGCTTGATCGTTTGCGGGGTGATGCCATGTTCTTCGTTATAGGCCTCCTGCTTGGCGCGGCGGCGGTCGGTTTCGGCCATCGCGCGCTCCATGCTGCCGGTGATCCTGTCCGCATAAAGAATGACCTTGCCGTCCACATTCCGGGCCGCGCGGCCTATGGTCTGCACCAGCGACGTCTCGCTGCGCAGAAAGCCTTCCTTGTCCGCATCGAGGATACAAACCAGCCCGCATTCCGGGATGTCGAGCCCTTCGCGCAGCAGGTTGATCCCGATGAGCACGTCGTAAACCCCCATGCGCAGATCGCGGATCAGCTCGATACGCTCCAGTGTTTCGACATCGGAGTGCATATAGCGAACTCTAACGCCCGCCTCATGCATGAATTCGGTCAGGTCTTCGGCCATCCGCTTTGTCAGCGTGGTGACAAGCGTGCGGTAGCCTTTTTTCGCGGTGGCGAGGCACTCCTGAATGCAGTCCTGCACCTGATCTTCGACCGGACGGATTTCCACGGGCGGGTCGATCAGGCCGGTTGGGCGGATGACCTGTTCGGCGAACACGCCGCCGGTCTGCTCCATCTCCCAGTTTCCGGGTGTGGCGCTGACAGCGAATGTCTGCGGGCGCATCGCATCCCATTCATTGAAGCGTAACGGCCGATTGTCGATGCATGACGGCAGACGGAAACCGTATTCCGCAAGCGTGATTTTGCGCCGGTGGTCGCCTTTGGACATTGCCCCGATCTGCGGCACTGTCTGGTGGCTTTCATCGACGAACAGCAGCGCGTTTTCGGGGAGGTATTCGAACAGGGTTGGCGGCGGCTCGCCAGGCAGCCGACCGGTGAGGAAGCGCGAATAGTTCTCGATTCCCGCACAGCTTCCCGTGGCCGCGATCATCTCAAGGTCGAAATTGGTGCGCTGCTCCAGCCGCTGATGCTCCAGCAGTTTGCCTTCTTCTTCCAATTCCTGAAGCCGGTGGGCGAGCTCAAACTTGATTGCCTCGGTGGCCTGTTTCATTGTCGGGCCCGGGGTCACGTAGTGCGAATTGGCATAGACCCGCACCGTCTCCAGCGCGGCGCCTTTTTCGCCCGTCAGCGGGTCGAATTCGTTGATCTCCTCGATCTCGTCACCGAAGAAGCTGATGCGCCACGCCATGTCTTCATAGTGGCTGGGGAATATCTCCAGACTATCGCCGCGCACGCGGAAGGTGCCGCGCTGGAATGCGGCATCATTGCGCTTGTATTGCAGTGCCACAAGCTTGCGGATCAGCTCGCGCTGGTCGACCTGCGTGTCCTTCTTGATGTCGAAGATCATGGCAGAATAGGTTTCGACCGAGCCGATACCGTATAGGCACGAAACCGAGGCGACGATGATCACATCGTCGCGTTCCAGCAGAGCGCGCGTGGCCGAGTGGCGCATCCGGTCGATCGCCTCGTTTACCGAGGATTCCTTTTCGATATAGGTGTCGGATCGCGGGACGTAGGCTTCGGGCTGGTAGTAGTCGTAATAGGAAACGAAATACTCGACCGCATTGTTCGGAAAGAAGCTTTTAAACTCGCCATAGAGCTGCGCGGCGAGGATCTTGTTCGGGGCGAGGATGAGCGCGGGGCGCTGCAATTCCTCAATCACCTTGGCCATGGTGAAGGTCTTGCCAGAACCCGTGACGCCCAGCAGGGTCTGTGTCTGCTCACCATCGCGCGCGCCCGCTACCAATTCGGCAATCGCGGTCGGCTGGTCGCCCGATGGCTCGTAATCCGAAACAAGCTCGAACCGCTTGCCCGGCATCGACTTTTCCGGCCGCTCTGGGCGGTGAGGGGTGAAATCTTCCCCGGTTTCAGGCTCTTCGAGACCGCGGCGGATGATGAGTTCGGACATGACTTTCCATATGCGTACCCGAACCCCGGTTGTGAAGTCATCAATCCGCGCCTAGCCTTGCAATCACAAGATAAGGTCGCATCGATTCACAATTGAGGAGATGCAGAATGAAATATCTGATCATGGGCGGCACTGCCCTTTCACTTGCGGTGGCCGCGCACGCTGGGATGCAGGATGGCGAAGGGCTGTCGGCAGAAGAGCTTCAAGCGAAGGCGGAGGCGCTGGGTGTCAGGCCGCAAGCGGGCAAATACAGTTCCAAGATTGAGCTGATCTCTGTCGACATTCCTGATGCGCCGCCGCAGCTCGCTGGCATGATGCGCGATATGATGTCGCGTACGTTCGAATACTGTCTGACACAGGCTGATGTGGAAGAAGGGTTCAAATCCGCCATGAGCAAAACGCAGGAAGGCGATTGCCGCTACGAGCGTTTCGATGTGACCGGCGTTGGCCAGATCGAGGGCGAAATGGTTTGCAACGCCGGTGGGCGCGAAATGCGCATGGTGATGCAGGGCTCGGGCACAGCGACATCTTCTGATGTGACCATGCAGATGTCGGGCGATATGGGTGTCGGACCGGGCTCCATGAAAATGCGCGTTGTGCAAAACCGCCTTGGACCGTGCTGAACTGTCAGACGGTGATTACCAGTTCTCCAGGAGGGAAATGAATGAAATACGGATTTGTGTGCGCGCTTTCGGCGCTGGCTTTGACCGCGTGCGGCGATGATACGGTGGGCGATGCTGATGGTGATGGTACGGTTTCGAATGCAGAGGCGCGGGCGGTCGCAGAATCCGCCGGAGATGCGATCAAGCCCTTGCCGGGCAAATACAAAACCACACTGACCTTCCTCAAGGCCGATATTCCCGGCGCACCGCCCGAAATGGTGGAAATGATGGGCGATATGATGGGCCGCGATTTCGAATTCTGCCTGACGCCGGAAATGGCCGAGCAAGGCTTTGAAGAAAGCCTTAAGGAAGGGCAGGATGACAATTGCAACATCAGCAAATTCAACATCGATGGCAACAATATCGACATGGCCATGACATGCGCGGACCCTGACGCCGGCGATATGTCGATGACGATGAAAGGCAGTGTCGCACCGACTGAATCCGACATTACGATGGTCACGAACGGGGAAATGCCGGGTCTGGGTCAGGCCAATATGGAAATGAATATGAAGCAGGTGCGTATCGGCGATTGCGACGCCTGAGCGAATTTTCACCGCAGCTTCATGAGTTCCGGGTTACAGCGTTTGCATGAGTGCCGAAAGCAAACATGTTTCGCTGTCTGAGCGATTGCGCCTCGCAGTGCAAAGGGTGGAACAGCCGCGTCCGGCACGGCCCGCCCTGCGCCTGCTCGCGCGCGAGGCGAGCTATTCGCTATCGCCCATAACCCGGCGGTTGCGCGGCGAACCGGATATCGCGCCCAGCCGCAATCCGCAGATAGTGTTGATGTTGCCCGGATTCATCGCGACCCCCGGAACCATGCGCTATCTCGCCCAGCAGATCGAGCGAGCCGGGCACAAAACCAAACAATGGAAGCTCGGGTTCAATGCCGGTCCTTCACCAGAGCGCGTTGACCGGTTGGAGGAACGGCTGATTGAAGTGCGCGAGCGCTACGATGCCAAACCGGTGCTGCTAGGTTGGAGCCTTGGCGGAATGTTCGCGCGCGAGCTCGCCTTTCGTCAGCCTGATGCGGTTGCGAAAGTGATCACGATGGGATCGCCTTTTTCAGGCGATCCGCGGGCGAACAATGCGTGGCGGCTTTATCAGTTCGTAACTGGCCACACGGTCGATGCGCCTCCGGTCAAACCCCGTACTGGTCTGAAACCTCCGGTTGAAAGCATTGCCATGTGGAGCAAACGGGACGGCGTGATTGCGTGCGATTGCGCCCGCGGCCAACCGCATGAACGCGACCGGGAGATCGAAGTTGATTGCACGCATATGGGTTTTTCGTATGCGCATTCCGCAATTCAAACCATTATCTCGGAACTTGAACGCGGTTGAACCTTTGGTGATGTAGCCTTTCAATACGCAAGCATGCGGCTAAGCTAGGACGCGCAAAAGCAGCCGCACCGGGGGATCAATGGTCGGGAAATCCGGCAATTTCGATGAAATGTACGATGCGGACGGAAATATCCGGCCCGCTTATGCGGATTATTGTGGCTGGTTCGATGAGCAGGACAATGCCTCGCTACGCCGCAAGGACGCGGAAGCAGACGAAAGTTTTCGCAAAACCGGCATCACGTTCAATGTCTATGGCGATGACGAGGCTGAAGAACGCCTGATCCCGTTCGATATGGTCCCGCGCGTCATCACAGCCCCTGAATGGCGCAAGCTGACCCGCGGCATCGAGCAGCGGGTGAGGGCGCTCAACAGCTTCCTGTACGATCTGTATCACCGACAGGAAATCATCCGTGCGGGGCGCGTGCCCGAACGGCTGTTTCGGCAGAATGAGGCATGGCTGCCCAATATGGTCGGCTTTACCCCGCCAGGGGGCATCTACACGCATATCGTCGGCATCGATCTGGTTCGTACCGGCCCGGATGATTTCTTTGTCCTTGAAGACAATGCGCGCACCCCATCTGGCGTTTCGTACATGCTGGAAAACCGCGAAACGATGATGTCGATGTTCCCGGATCTTTTCAGCCGGGTGCATGTGGAAACGGTTTCGAATTACCCGCGCCGCCTCGCCCGAAGCCTTGCGGCTTGCGCGCCGCCAGCCTTTGCCTCCAGCGGGCGGTCCAAACCGACCGTCGCGGTGCTGACGCCGGGCATCTACAACTCGGCCTATTACGAACACGCCTTTCTGGCAGACCAGATGGGCGCGGAGCTGGTCGAGGGTAGCGATCTTCGGGTCGTAAATGGCCTTGTCCAGATGCGCACGACCAGCGGGTACAGGCCAATTGATGTGCTGTATCGGCGGGTAGACGACGATTATCTTGACCCGCTGACATTCGAACCGAGCAGCGTACTCGGCGTCCCGGGCATCATGGACGTATATCGTGCGGGCGGAATTACCATTGCGAATGCTCCGGGAACGGGCATCTGCGATGACAAGGCGATTTATTCATTCATGCCTGAAATCGTCGAGTTCTACACCGGCGAAAAGCCCTTGCTTCCCAATGTGGAAACCTGGCGCTGTGCTGATTCAGACAGCTTGGCCTATGTCCTCGACAATCTTGATGAACTGGTCGTCAAAGAGGTTCACGGATCGGGCGGATACGGCATGTTGATCGGGCCGACCGCGAGCAAAAAGGAAATCAGGGAGTTTCGCAAGAAGCTGGAGGCGACGCCTGAAAACTACATAGCCCAGCCGACACTTTCCCTGTCGACCTGTCCGATCTTTACCAAGAAAGGCCTCGCCCCGCGCCATGTGGACCTGCGCCCGTTCGTGCTTGTATCGCCTCAGGGGATAGACATCACGCCGGGCGGACTGACGCGTGTGGCGCTGAAGGAAGGATCGCTGGTTGTGAATTCCTCGCAAGGCGGCGGCACCAAGGATACGTGGGTGTTGAAGGACTGATGTTAGGACGCACCGCCAACGGACTATTCTGGATGTTCCGCTATCTTGAGCGGGCCGAGAACACTGCGCGCCTTTTGGAAACGGGGCTGCGCATGGCGTTGACCCGCGATGTGCAGACAGCGCGCGAAGAGTGGCGTTCAGTCATCGCAACCAGCGGGTATAAAGAGCTCTACGAGGCTGAGAACGATGGCTATGACGGGATGTCGGCCTGGAATTTCATCCTGCGCGACAAATCAAATCCCGCCTCTATCCGTGAAATGTTTGGTGCAGTGCGCACCAATGCGCGGCTTGCGCGGACCAATATCTCAAGCGATATCTGGGAAGCCGTTAACGAGAACTGGATGGCTCTCGACAAGATGCTGGCGCGGCCCGTCAGCCAGGGATCGGTGGGCGACGTGGTGCACACCATTCGCCGCGCCGGGATGCGTATACACGGCGCGCTTGACGGTTCGATGCTCCGTTCGGACGCCTATCATTTTGCAAGGGCAGGGACATTTATGGAGCGCGCGGACAGCACGGCGCGCATCCTCGACATGAAATATTATCTGCTGCTGCCATCGCTATCCTATGTCGGGTCAAGTCTGGACAGCGGGCAGTGGGAGCAGATTTTGCGCTCGGTCGCAGGCGCGCGGGCCTATTCGTGGCTTAATGCCGGCCAGATCGACGCCCGAGGTATTGTGGAATTCCTGGTGCTGGATGACCGTTTTCCGCGGAGCCTTGCGTTTTGCCGCGGCGCGCTGAGGGACAATCTCGCCGCGCTCGCACGTCTCCACGGGCAGGAAGGCGCCTCCAACGAATTGATGCGGGCGGCAGACATGCACATCACAGACATCACAATCGATCAGATTTTCGAGCAGGGCCTGCACGAATTTCTCGTGGACTTCATGAACCGCAATGCTGCCATCGGCGAAGCCATTGCGCAGGATTACAGGTTTCTCGCATGAGGCTCTCCATCCGTCATACCACGCGATACGCTTTCAACGAGCCGGTGATCCACGCGCTCCAGCGCCTGCGATTGAAGCCGAAGGAAACGCAAGGGCAGCAAATCCTGAATTGGGCAATGGAATATGAAAACGCCCATCCTGAACTTGAGTATGAAGACCAGCACCACAACACTGTCACCCTGATCGCGGTGGAAACGGGTGCGCTTGAGGTGACGGTCACCTGCCGAGGAATCGTAGAAACCGAAGATGAAAGCGGAGTGATCGGCAGGCATTCAGGACATTTGCCTCTCTGGAGCTTCCTTGGTCAGACCAAATTGACCAAACCGGGTCCAAAGGTCCGGGCATTGGTGCGCGAGCTGGATGGACCGCATGAGGGCGAAAAGCTCGACTATCTCCATGCGCTCTCCCGCCGGATTGCCGAAACTGTGCGCTATCAGACAGGCACCACCCATGTGACCACCACTGCGGAGGAGGCGCTCGCAAACGGCTCTGGCGTATGTCAGGACCATGCGCACATTTTCATCGGCGCTGCGCGCAT
>CALLQC010000089.1 GCA_938015255.1 uncultured Erythrobacter sp. | reverse complement strand
GCAGGCGGTAAAGACTGACGGTAATCCAAGCACAAGATACTGCCTCTCCCGCAAAGAGGTGGTCGAATACAACGTGATGAATTTCGGCACGTGACGCAGATTGCCGCACAACCGCGATAATGGGCATCGACCGCGCCACATACGAATTCTACCAGAAGCAAGCTCCGCACTACACTTTGAGCTTTGCGATGACGCAGCACCGCCATCTCGATCCGTTTCTCGACCGGTTGCCTGAAGGCGCGCGCATTCTCGAGCTTGGCTGCGGCGGCGGGCAGGATACGGCGCGGATCGTAAAGCGCGGCTTTTCGGTCGATGCGACCGATGGCGTCCCGGCCATGGTGGCGAAGGCCAATGAACGCTTCGGTGTGGGCGCGCGCGTCATGCGGTTCGACGAGCTGGAGGCCGATCAGAAATACAATGCGGTCTGGGCACATGCCTGCCTGCTCCACTGCCCGCGCGATGCCCTGTTCGACGTGCTTTCGCGCATCTTCGCCGCATTGAAACCGGGCGGACTGCATTTTGCCAATTACAAGCTCGGCGACGGCGAAGGCCGCGACCTGCTCGGACGCTTGCACAACTTCCCCGATGCGCGGTGGCTGCGCGATGCCTATGGCGCGGCGGGCTTCGTCGTTGTCGATGAGGAAATCTATGCGGGCAAAGGCGCAGACGGCACCCAGCGTGACTGGATCGCGTTGACGGTGCAGCGACCCGCGTGAAACCACGCCGGATGCTGGCAAGGCTTTCCTACCCTGCCGGCTTGTGGTGAAAGAGGGTCATGCAAAGATGCAAAACTCCCTTCAACCGCCGATCGGCACTCCGATGTGGATCAGGAGATTTAAGCTCCAGGACAGTGTTCCATGTGTTCCATCCTGTAGGAAACGGCCCGTCATGAAGCACATTGTAGAGGCGATCTGCACGGGCACGGCTCGCCCCTTCAACGGCGCGGAGACAAGCGCGATTGCCAAGCGGCCGCGCGAAGGGCGCGTCCAGATCCTTGAAGAAGGCTTCGCGCCTGACGAGCAAGCTGACCGCCGCGTGCATGGCGGGCCGGAAATGGCGGTGCATCTCTATCCGCTGGATCACCATGACTACTGGCGCAGCGAGCTGGGGGATGTCGCGATCCTGGACGAGTCGGGTGCGTTCGGCTCCAACCTTGCTGTTCGTGGCTTGACCGAGGACGCTGTATGCATCGGCGACCGTTTCCGTCTTGGCGAGGCCCTGATTGAGGTAAGCCAGCCCCGGCAGCCCTGCTGGAAGATCGAGCACCATTTTGCGAGTGCGGCCAGCTCAAAAGGCATGGTGGCGAAAATCGTCAAAACCGGGCGCTGCGGCTGGTACTTCCGCGTAATCGAGATCGGCTATGTGCAAGCGGGAGACGCAATGGAGCGGGTTGAAACCGGCCACTCCCAATGGACGGTCGCCCGGGTTTTCGCTGCACTGATTGCCGGAAAGGCGAGCGACGATGATTTGAAGCAGCTCGCCGCTCTTGAGCCTCTCGCTCCGAAACTGCGTACCAGAGCTGCCGAGAAGCTCGGCTGACTTCCGTTCATCTTATTCAAGCCTCAACTGAACGACAACGTGGCAAGCCCAACAGCCTGTTAATCTCAGGTTCTCCTTTCATGAACGAAACAGCGTTCAACCCAATCACGGGTGGGAAGGAAATTTTGAGATGAAACAGATCGCACTCATCGCCGCCGCTGGTTCGCTCGCCGCGCTTACCGCTCCGGCAAACGCTGCCGAACTGGCACCTGCAGCAACGCATACAGGTTCCGAGGCTACCGAAATGGTCGTGCTCATGGACGCACTCAATCCGGTGGCAGATCATTTCCGCGATCCCCCGCCTCATGCGCGGGCCTATGGCCGCCGTTACAAGGATCGCCGCGCGGCCCGCTATGATCGCTATGACGATTACGATGACGACTACTACGATGATCGTCGCCGGTACAAGCGCAGCAAGTATGACCGCAACGGACGTTACTACGAGCCGCGTCAAATTCGCCGCGGTGACCGGGTCTGGCGCGGTCGTGATGGTCGCTATTACTGCCAGCGTGAGAATGGCACGACAGGCCTGATCATCGGTGCAGCGGGCGGCGCTCTGCTGGGCCGTGCCATCGACACGCGCGGAGACCGCACCGTTGGCACTTTGCTAGGCGGCGCGCTGGGCGCCGTCCTTGGGCGCGAGATTGACCGTGGAAGCGCGCGCTGCCGCTGAACCGGCTGCGAAATCCGAGCAATCCGATGCCGTCCGCCGTTGAGCGGGCGGCATCTTTGCGTTCCGTCCACCGCAACTGATACCCCACCCGTCTGAATCTGCCCCTTAACCAACTGTCTTCATGCGAGCTTGGGGATCACCATCGTATTCCGGGTGTTGATGATCAAAGAGCAAAACAGGAACCAACATGAAAAGACTAGCCATCGCTCTCGCAACATCTGCGTTGATCGTTACCCCCACCACGCCTGTGCTCGCAGATCCGCCAGCCCATGCGAAAGCCCACGGTAAACGCGCGAAAGATCGCATCTACAACGATCGCGGCTGGTACATCGAGCCGCGCCGGATCACGCGCAACAGCCGGGTCTGGAGAGGCCGTGATGGCAAGTACTATTGCAAACGCGACAATGGCACGACCGGTCTGGTGATCGGTGCGGGCGTAGGAGCCTTGGCCGGGCATGAGCTTGCCGGGCGCGGGGACAAGACGTTGGGAGCCCTGCTGGGCGCAGCCATCGGCGGCGTCCTGGGGCGCGAGATTGATCGCGGATCACTTAGCTGCCGCTGATAACAGCTCCACACAAACGAACGCGAGCGCTGCCGGATGGAGAATTCGGCAGCGCTTTCTTGTGACAGCAATTGAACCTGCGGCTCCCCGCTGATACGCCCTTTGCATGACGTTGCCCGCAATCCTGATCACCGGTGGCGCGACCCGCATCGGCGCCGAGATTGCACGGGGGTTTTCCGACGCTGGCTGGCACGTGGTCATCCACTTCAATTCCTCCTCAGGTCCGGCGGAAAAATTGGCAGGCGCGCTGCTTTCTGCTGAGACGGTTCAGTGCGATCTGAGCGATGATAATGCAGCCGTATCGATGATCGAAGGGCTCGCAAACCGGCTGCCGAACTGGCGCTGCTTGATCAATTCGGCATCGGTTTTTCGCTATGATGGTGCAACCAATCTCGATCCGGTAACGAACCGGCAGGCGATGCAGGTAAACGCCCTCGCCCCGGCGCGCATGACGCAGGCCTTTTTCGCTCACGCCTTGAGCAGCATTGGCCGCTGTGTGATCCAGATCACCGATATGAAAATTGCAAATTCGAACCCGGATTTCTTCAGTTACACAATGTCGAAACATGCGCTGGCATCCACAATCGGGATGCTAGCAAAAGAACATTTGCAGTCGGACGATCGGATTTACGGCATCGCGCCGGGCGCCATTCTTGCCAGCCATGATCAAAGCGAGGAGGAAACCGAAATTTCGCATCGTCTAAACCTGCTGAAACGCAAGACCAATGCCGGCGAGATAGTGGATGCCGCTTTGTTTCTCAGCACGGGAAAGCTGCGCTCGGGTGAAACCCTGTATATCGACAGCGGCCAGCACCTGCTCGATCAGGAGCGCGACGTCATCTGGCTTGCGCGGGAAAAAGCAAAATCCGGCAAGGTGCGAGCATGAAAAAGCGGCACGCGCTTTCAACGCGCATCTGGCACTGGATCAACGCAGGCGCGCTGATTGTTCTGTTCATGTCCGGGCTGAACATCTCCAACGCGCACCGCTATCTGTATTGGGGCGATTACGGTTTCGATCCGGCGGATGCGTGGACCCGCGTGGTCCGCTTTCCCGGATGGGCTACCCTTCCGCAGCATTATGATCTGGCCGCCGCGCGCGACTGGCATAGCCTTGCAGCCTGGATTTTTGCATCGGGGCTGCTCATTATCTGGATCGCAATGCTGATAAACGGTCATTTCCGCCGCGATATAGCGACCGAGCGTAAGGATTGGAGCATCGCGGCGTTGACCAGCGAAATCGCCGCACACCTGCAGGCAAAATTTGAACGGCACAGTTCGAAGTACAATTCACTGCAGAAGATAACCTACGGCATTGTTTACGGAATATTCCTGCCGATGATGGTTTTCACCGGCCTTGCAATCAGCCCGGGTTTTGAACCGGCTGCGCCGTGGATGGTGGACTTGCTTGGCGGAAGACAGTCCGCGCGGTCATTGCACTTTATATTTGCATGGGCGCTGTTCGCGTTCTTCGCGGTGCACATCGTAATGGTGATCGTGTCCAGACCGCTAAGGCAGATCAAGGATATGATAACGGGCGGAAAGGATGAGGATCCCAGCCATGGTTGATATTCCGCGCCGCAGCCTGCTCGCGGGGATTGCCGCTCTGGGAGCGGGTGCCTGTGCCAGAGTGAGCGATAGCGAGGCGGGCCAATCGCTGTTCGACACTGCAGAAGATTGGCATCGCAAAGCGCAGCGCGCGCTTGCAGGAAGGCAGCGGCTCGCGCCGGAATACTCGCGTGCTGACGTATCGCCCGATTTCAAAGGCAACGGTTCGCTGACAGTGGATACATCGGCATACCGGGATGAGCTGGCAAGCGGCTTTACAGGGTGGCGCCTGGCTGTTGGCGGTCTTGTCGAGGCGCCGTTCGCTTTGACCATGGACCAGATCCGCGCCCTGCCCCAGCGCACGCAGGTCACCCGCCACGATTGCGTAGAGGGATGGAGCGCAATCGGCGAGTGGACCGGGCCTCAACTCTCGGGCCTGCTTGACCGTGCGCGGGTCAAGCCTGAGGCCAATTTCATCGTCTTTCGCTGTGCTGACACGCTGTATGGCCGCGACTATTATGAGAGCATCGACATGGTTGATGCCAATCACCCCCAAACCATTATCGCGCACCTGCTGAACGGTGATCCCATCCCTGAAAAGAACGGCGCGCCGCTGCGGATGCGTATCGAGCGGCAGCTTGGCTATAAGCACGCCAAATATCTGACCGGCATTGAAGCTGTCGCCAGCCTTGATGATATCGGAGACGGTAAAGGCGGGTTCTGGGAGGATTTCGGCAATTACCAGTGGTATGCAGGGATCTAGATCCTGCCATCTTCGGGATATTTGCGTTTCATCGCATCCCAGCAGATCCCGATAATCTCTTCCAGCACATCAAGATCAATGTCGGCCAGCTTGTTAACATACACACAGCTGGCGCCTGTCTTGTGCTTGCCCATCTTTTCAAGCAGCGCGTCGACCTTATTGCCCGTGGTCTCGTCGCAATAGCGGCCCATCAGATAAAGCGAATGCTTCGCCTTGCGCGGGCTGAAACCGGAACGTGTCGCATCCCCTTCGCGCCCGCTTTCATATTTGTAATGGTAGCTGCCATAGCCGACAATCGAAGGGCCCCACATCTGCGGTTCCTTCCCGGTTACTTTCCGGAACAGCGCGTCGAGCACTTTGGCCTCTTCACGCTTTGATTCCGGTTCTACTTCCGCGAAAAAGCGCTCGACCGAGACTTCGGTCGGCGTGGTTTTGTTCCCGGCCATTTCAATCTCTCCCCTCCCGATACCGATTGCATGATTGACAGCCTATCACACGCCGTTTCATCTAGCGCATCTGATTTTGCGGACACATCTGTGGGGGACTGATACAATCCATGTGGCTTCTCGATAAATTTCTCCAAAAAGCGATCAAGCACGGCACGCTGATTGTCACCGACCACGATGGCAAGGAATATTCCTATGGCCCCGGCGGGGAGTATGATCCCTTGGTTGGCGGGCGGCCAGGCCCCGTCCGTATCCGTTTGACCGATAAAAAGGCGGCAAACCACATCGTGCGTTATCCGCAAATGGGCGCTGGCGAGGCTTTCATGTGGGGTTGGCTCGTCGTTGAGGAACCGCACGATATCCGCGACATGATCCTGCTGGTCACGATGAATGCAAAACGGCTTGGCGAGGCCTCGCTCAAGGCGAAAGGCCCGGTTCGCAAGGCAGTTCAGAAGATGAAGGCCGCAGTGGACGGCATCAACCTGCGCAGCTCTGCCCGCGCCAATGCCGAACACACATACAACCTGACCCGCCAGCTCTACGAGCGTTTCCTTGACGAGGATCGCCAGTATACGATGGCCTACTACCGCGAGGATGACCCCACCCAGACGAGCCTGGAACAGGCACAGATGGACAAGAAAGCGCACCTCGCTGCGAAACTCTTTCTCAAGCGCCCCGAAGACAATGGCGGAAAGCCGATGCGCGTCCTTGATATCGGCTGCGGCTGGGGCGGCTTCGCGCTCTATCTCAACAAGATGTACGATTGCGAAGTGCTTGGCGTCGCTCTCGCGCCCGATCAGATCAAGTTTTCAAACGAGCGCGCCGAAGAGCTGGCCGTCGCCGACAAGGTCAAGTTTGAATTGATGGATTATCGCGACGTCGAGGGTGAATTTGACCGCATTTCCAGCGTCGGCCTGCTCGAACATGTCGGAACAATCCATTACCCGCAGTTCTTCGAGCACACCAACCGCCTGCTGAAACCCGATGGCGTGATGATCTCCCATTGCTGCGGGCGCTCCGGACCTCCGGGATACACCGATGCCTGGACGCGCAAATACATCTTCCCCGGCGGCTACATCCCCGCACTCAGCGAGCTTGTCACGGAGAGCGAGAAGAACGGCTGGCAGGTAATGGACGTCGAAGCCATGCGCTTCCATTACAGCCATACGCTGGAAGAATGGTACAATCGCACCGTAGTGCATCAGCAAGAAATCACTGAGATGTATGACGAGGTGTTCTACCGCATGTGGTTGTTCTACCTCGCCGGAGCAGAACAAAGCTTCAGAAACGGCGGTATGGTCAATTGGCAGCTGCAATATGTGAAGGACCGCAGCGCCATCCCGATGACGCGCGAATACATCGAGACGGAATCCGCACGGCTTCGCAGTATCGGTGAAGTTCCGCGCTGGCGATTTGATCCCGATGTCAGGGAAGCGGCCGAATAGAACAGTACTCTACCTGATCGCTTCCCATAGGCGAAACTCCGGCCCTGACCGCCTTAATCAACCGGCTGCGTCTTTCCGTTTGGCCAAGCTGTAAACGGGCCCAAAGCCCAGCATCGCCGCGCCTATGAAGGGTGCGGCGACAACCCACAGCCTGACGCCGGTTATCCCTTCGGGGCTGGCGATGCTGATCGCCGCCGTCATTGCGAGCCCGATACAGATCAGCAACACGCCCAGAACAACACGGATTTTCGGCACGGTGCGTCCGCCTCTGATTGGACCAAAGGCGCGCTCGTGCCGCGCAAAAACCGCGATCATGGGCAGAAGCGCAGCAATATAGAGCGCGATCCAGATCGGCCGGCCCAGCCACCATTCAGCCTTGCCCGGATAAACGTCCAGCCCGATGCCTCCCGCAAGCCACGCAGCAACCATCACCAGCACGAATGCGGTGAGATGCCATAGATAAACGGTCATAATCATACCGTTCATCAGTACGGTTGCCGTCCAGACCGATAGGTTTTCAAGCATGCGCCGTCCTGCTCGTTCCAACCAGAGTACAAGGCCCGTCTGCATGATCCCCAAAGTCAGCAACGCGATGGTGGGAGGCATGGAGTTGGTAATCTCAGCGCCAGGCACACCGATCATCGCGACAGGATAGGGCCCGTAAACTGTAAGGCCTATCAGCACGCCAAGACCAACCGAAAAGACCCCCAACGCCCCCAATGGACTGACGCGTCCCTGCTGCCAGGCATAGCCCAGCTGATGAATGCCCACCCATACGAACAGGAAATTCAGGAAATTCACATAGGGAACCTCCATCTGAAAGGTCAGCCAGTCTATGCCGATTGCAGCGGCGACGAGCGCTGCAAAACTGCCCCAGCCAAAACGCTGCCATGCCCTCCATGATAAAGGGGTAAGCGCGGTGACCAGCAGATAGACCGCCAGAAACCATACCGGCACAAGCGCAAGCTGTGTCGCCATAGCGACCTGCCCGCGCTCCATTCCGGCAACTGTCATCCCGAACGCAATGACCGCCCACAGCAGCAGGACTGGAAAGACGGGTGTTATTAGCCTTTGCACTCTGCTGGCGAACCAATCGCGGTAAACACCCGTTTGCGCACCGTCGGCCCTGCGCAACTGTGCCTGCCAGCTGACGCCATTGGAATAGCCGCCCACAAGAAAGAAAATCGGCATCACCTGAAAGCCCCAGGTGAGCCATTGTGACCATGGCAGTATGCCAAGCAGATGCCCGCCCTGCACCGCCCCTGCATCATCGATATACGGGGCAGCGACAAGCCAGTGTCCGATCACAACAGCTAGAATGGACAGCGCCCTCAGAAAATCGACCCAGCGGTTGCGTTCCGGCGGCGCCAATTGCGCCATCTCGCGCGCCTTTGCCCACATTTTCCGCATGTTGCCCGGTCCCCGTGCTTTCTCTCGGGTAGGAATATCGGGGTCCCGTGCGCCCGCGACAAGCGGTTTTAGCAGTTTGGCCCTTTATCGCATCTGCGAAGAGAGCGATTGCCTACATGCCCCGACACTGGTAGCCGCCGCCGCGTCTAACGGAGTTTTGCCCCATGCCTGAAGCCAATTCTGCCGAAATCAAACGCGTCGTGCTCGCCTATTCCGGAGGCCTGGACACCTCGGTGATAGCCAAATGGCTGAGCGTGGAGCGCGGATTGGAGGTCGTGACTTTCACGGCTGATTTGGGCCAGGGTGAAGAAATCGAACCGGCACGCGACAAGGCGCGCGCAATGGGTATTCCTGACAAGCACATCTTCATCGAAGATGTTCGCGAAGAGTTTGTGCGCGATTATGTCTTTCCGATGATGCGCGCCAACGCGCGGTACGAAGGGGATTATCTGCTCGGCACGTCAATCGCGCGACCTTTGATTTCGAAGCGTCTTGTCGAGATCGCGCACGAAACCGGGGCTGATGCAATCGCGCACGGAGCGACCGGCAAGGGCAATGATCAGGTCCGTTTCGAGCTTTCGGCATATGCGCTCGACCCCAGCATCCACGTGATCGCGCCCTGGCGGGAATGGGATCTGACTTCGCGCACCGCTCTGATCGCGTGGGCGGAGAAACACCAGATAAAGGTTCCGACAGACAAACGCGGAGAAAGCCCGTTTTCGACAGACGCCAACCTGCTGCACACTTCGTCTGAGGGCAAAGTGCTGGAAGATCCGTGGGAAGAGACGCCAGACTATGTCTACTCGCGCACCGATCATCCCGAAAATGCTCCCGATGCACCGGAGTATATCGAAATCGGTTTCGAGCGCGGGGACGGCGTCTCGCTGAATGGTGAAGCGATGAGCCC
>CALLQC010000088.1 GCA_938015255.1 uncultured Erythrobacter sp. | reverse complement strand
TCAGGAATGAGGGGCCGAAATCCTTGGGTGCGTGATGGTGCCCATGGTGATCATGGAGGCCGTGGCAATCGGTGTCACCGTCTCCGCGGCCGGGCGCGTGCCCGTGATGCCCATGCTGATGCGAATGCCCGTGCCCCATTTACCGTCAATCGTAGATGCATTTGTCGAGCCCGTCACGCTTTACCACGCCGATACGGGCTTCGATGCTGTTGCCGTGCCGCGCGAGCCAGCCTCTGGGGTTGGCCACAGACCGTGTTTTGGGGCTTGGAAAAGCAGCGGCCATCCGGCTCGCCTCATCAGCGGAAAGGCGCGCGGCTGACTTGCTGAAATATCGCTGAGCCCCGGCCTCCGCCCCGTAGGTTCCAATTCCTGTCTCCGCGACGTTGAGATAAACCTCCATGATCCGCTCCTTACCCCAAACGGCCTCAATCCAGAATGTGAACCACGCCTCCAGCCCTTTGCGAAAGTAGCCGCCGCCTTGCCAGAGAAACACATTCTTGGCGGTCTGCTGGCTGATCGTGGATGCACCGCGGCGACGGCCACCTTCGGCATTTTCCTTGATCGCCTTTTCAATGGCTTCGGTGTCGAAGCCCCAATGTTCACAGAACTTCGAATCTTCCGCTGCGATCACTGCGGCAACGAGATTGGGATCGATGGAAGCGAGGCTTTCCCAGTCTTTCGTAATCCCGTTTTCGTCCATCAGCATGGTCGCAGTCACGGGGACGGGGATCCACTTGAAGGCGATAACCAGAAGCAGGCTTAGGCCGACAAACCACAAGATGATCTTGGCTAGAATACGTGTGATTTTGAGTGCCATGTCGCGTCAATTAGACGTCCGAAAAGCGCGGCGCAATGGATGGTGACTTGCGATAAGGCGCGGCGCGTGCTTGGAAGGCGGCCAAGGGGTTTCAACCGGAGAGAAAATCATGCGTATGTTCCGCACTGCCACCGCTGCTTTTGCCATCGCCGCTGCCAGCTTCGGCGCGCCAGCCATGGCTGATGATCACGATGTCGCGCAGGCGATCGAGGCGGATTATGAAGCCTATCTCGCGCCTCTTTTTGTGCATTTCCACCAGAACCCGGAACTGTCTTTCCTGGAAAACAAGACGGCGGCCCGCATGGCTCAGGAGCTGCGTTCGGCTGGGGTCACTGTAACGGAAAATGTTGGCGGCACCGGTGTGGTTGGCATGCTTCAAAACGGTGAAGGGCCACTGGTTCTGGTCCGTGCCGATATGGACGGTTTGCCGGTGCTTGAAAAATCAGGGCTCGACTACGCCTCGACCGCGACGCAGGTCGGCCAGGACGGCAAGGAATACCCTGTCATGCATGCCTGCGGACACGATGTGCACATCACATCCATGGTGGGCACGGCGCGCTGGCTTGCGGAGAACACAGACGCTTGGTCGGGCACGGTGATGTTCGTTGTGCAGCCGGCCGAAGAGCGCGTCGGCGGTGCAAAGGCGATGCTGGCGGATGGCCTCTATGAGCGCTTTGGCAAGCCGGACTATGCGCTTGCCCTGCATGTCGCATCGGTTCTGCCCGCTGGCAAAGTCTCGGCATCCGAGAAAATCCAGTATTCAAGTGCTGACAGCGTTGACATCATGGTTCCCGGCATCGGCGCACACGGGGCAAGCCCCCATGCGGGCCGCGATCCGGTTTATATCGGTTCGCAGATCGTCACCGCGCTGCAATCGATCATCAGCCGCGAGGTCATGCCATTGGCGCCCGGCGTTATCACCGTAGGATCGTTCCAGGCGGGTTCGAAGCACAATATCATCTCGGACCGCGCTGACTTGCAACTGACCGTTCGTGCCAATGATGAAGCCACCCGTGCGCAGCTGCTCGCCGCGATTGAGCGTGTGGCTGTGGGAATCGGCAAGGCACACGGATTGCCTGACGAAATGCCCGTTCAGGTAAAGGTGAGCGAAGGCACGCCCGTTACCAACAATGATCCTGCATTGGCGCGTCGGTTGAATGCAGTGATGAAACGCGAGCTGGGCGAGGAGGCATTCATGCCATTTGAACAGCGCGGCATGGGGGCGGAGGACTTCGCCTATTTCGTTGCTGATGAATACGGCGTGCCGGGTTATTATTTCGCAGTGGGCGGAACCCCGCCTGAGGCTTTCGAGGCGGCTCGAAATGGCGGGCCAGCCGTACCGAGCCACCACTCGCCGCTGTTCAAGATTGAGCCGCGCTCAAGCGTCACGCTGGGCACACGGGCAATGATCGCGGCGGTTCTGGATCTGGCTCCGGCCGGGTCTGGCAACTGAGTTCGGGTTAAAGGAAAGCCCCCTCCGACGCGAGCCGGAGAGGGCTTTCTATATTCTAGCGTGACAGGCTTTATGCGATGCCAGGCAGCAGACGCTCACCCGCGATCCGCTGCATCGCTTTTTGCAGCTTTTCAAAGGCGCGCACCTCAATCTGGCGTATGCGTTCGCGGCTGACGTCGTAGACCTGCGAAAGTTCTTCCAGCGTCTGCGGCTTTTCCGTCAGGCGGCGCTCGGTCAGGATATGCTTTTCGCGCTCGTTCAGGCTGTCCATCGCCTCGACCAGCATATCGTGACGCACCTCTGCCTCTTCGGCGTCGGCAACCGTCTCATCCTGCAACGGACGCTCATCGGTCAGCCAATCCTGCCATTCGCCGCTGCCGTCTTCGCCATTGCGCATCGGCGTGTTGAGCGAGCCATCGCCGCCCATCATCATCCGGCGGTTCATGTTGACGACTTCCTGCTCTGGCACACCAAGATCGGTTGCGATCTTGTTGACGTCATCAGGCGACAGGTCGGTGTCCTCGTACGCTTCGAGCTGTTTTTTCATGCGGCGCAGGTTGAAAAACAGCTTTTTCTGCGCGGCAGTGGTGCCCATTTTTACAAGGCTCCACGAACGCAGAATATACTCCTGGATCGAAGCCTTGATCCACCACATCGCATAGGTGGCAAGGCGGAAACCGCGATCGGGCTCAAATTTCTTGACCCCCTGCATCAGGCCGACATTACCTTCCGAGATGAGGTCGGACACGGGCAGCCCATAGCCGCGATAACCCATGGCGATCTTCGCAACGAGCCGCAGGTGGCTGGAGACAAGCTGCGCAGCCGCTTCCGGGTCTTCGTGCTCTTCGTACCGCTTGGCGAGCATATATTCCTGCTCAGCCGTCAGTACGGGATATTTCTTGATTTCCGACAGATACCGGTTGAGGCCTTGCTCACCGCCCATTGCCGGGACCGATGGGGTCTTTGTCTTGCTCACTACTTCCCTAACCTTTCTTGCGTCGACCTCGCTTGTCGGACCCCTGATGGGCATCCGGTCTATCGGGCCACATGGTTACATATAGACGGCTTTTTCACCTTTGCCGCGACTTTCATCGATTAAAACGTCCAAGTTCGTCGATTAGTTCCTGCATATCGCCCGGAACTGGCGCTTCCAGCCTTACAATTTCACCGGTTACCGGATGGTTGAAACCCAATTGCGCTGCATGCAAAGCCTGCCGTGCGAAATTCAGACGGGAAATAAGCGATTTCAATGGCCTGGGTGTTTTTCTGTAGACTGGATCCCCTAATAAAGCATGGCCAATTGACGCACAGTGAACGCGCACCTGGTGGGTTCTGCCCGTCTCCAGCCTGCATTCGATGAGGCTGGCCGATTCGAACCTTTCCAGAAGCCTGTAATGGGTAACCGCGTGCTTCCCGCGAGAGGAATTCTTGTCGAGCACAGCCATTTTCTTTCGGTTGGTATCTGAGCGACCGATTCGCTCCGCAATTGTGCCTTCGGAAGGTTTTGGGTGACCGGCGCATATCGCGAGATAGCGCCGGTGGATCGAATGATCCGCAAACTGGGCGGCCAGCCCCTCATGCGCCGCATCGGTTTTCGCGACGACGAGAAGCCCGGAAGTATCCTTGTCAATCCGGTGGACGATGCCCGGGCGAGCAACGCCGCCTATTCCGCTGAGTTGACCTGAGCAGTGATGGAGCAGCGCGTTGACAAGAGTGCCATCGGGATTACCTGCGGCGGGGTGGACCACCATGCCGGCCGCCTTATTGATCACGATAAGAAATTCATCCTCGTAGGCGATATCAAGTGGGATATTCTGCGGTTCCGCCTCGGCTTGCGCAGCCGGGGGAACCTGTACCGCAAAACGTGCGCCCTCAGCTGCCTTTGCGCTGGCTGACGCTGCGATTTTGCCGTCGATCTCGACCATACCCTCTGCAATCAATACCTGCAGGCGCGCCCGGCTGAGATCAGTCGCATCGGCCAGCGCCTTGTCGAGTCTTCCTGGTGCCGTGATCGTTCCGGTGATGATTTCCGTATCGGACATGGTAGAGCCATGATTGATGTCGATTGAAGTGACAAGTGAAGTCGCAGACGCAATGCTGCGTGCTGCGGGCCGAGCGGACCCGCTTGAGGTGTGCGGTATTCTTCTAGGCGCGAGCGGACCGGGTGAGAGATCGTGCATCACAGCGTTGATCGAGGCACGCAATGTTCACCCAAGCCCGCAGACCCATTTTGAAATCGATGCGCAGGCTCTGATTGATGCTCATCGCAGTGCGCGGAACGGCGGCGCAGAGGTCATCGGCTATTTTCATTCCCATCCCAGCGGCGATCCCGCACCGTCGGTGACCGATCGGGCATTGGCCGCGCATGACGGAAAAATATGGGCGATCAGCGCAGGAGGCGGCCTAAAGTTATGGCGTGACGATCCAGATGGCTTTGTGCCTCTTACCTATCAGGTGCTTTAGCGTTGGATCACACTCACATAGCCGCAAATTGCCATCAATTGTCCGGCTTTCCTGTCGATATCGGAACGCCGCTGTGGCTGACGGGCAATTTTGTCTCTAGAACCGCGATATACGTCCAACCCTTCTTGCTCAGGCACTGACCGAAAATGACTTCTCAAACTGATCTCGCCGCGCTGCTTTGTTCGCGCCTCTGCCATGATATGCTGTCGCCTGTGGGCGCACTGTCGAACGGGCTTGAATTGCTTGCCGATGAGCAGGACGAAGAGATGCGCAAGCGCTGCGTCGAATTGCTCGAGCAAAGCGCAAAGATCAGCACTGACAAGCTCAAATTCTTCCGCCTTGCGTTTGGCGCGGCCGGCGGCTTTGGCGAAAATGTCCCTGTCGAAGAGGCTCAGGATGTGGTCAATGCTCTGGCCAGCGATGCCAAGCGCGTAGAGCTGAACTGGGCGATCTCGGACAGCAGTCTGCCAAAACCTGCAGTGAAGGTTATGCTGAATCTCGCACAGATCGCGCTCGACACGCTGGTCCGCGGGGGAACGCTTGATATCGGGGCGGAGAAACGCGAGGGCAATGTAGAGATCGTCGCCCGTGCTGCCGGGCCGAAGATCGCCTTTGACGAGATTATCGGCCACGCGCTTCAAGGCGATATTTCACCTGTCGAAGTGACCAGCCGCACGGCTGCGGCGCATATGATTGCCCTGCTGGCTGAGGAGCTGGGAGGCGGGCTGCAATACGCGCTCAGCGAGGATGCGCTGGTTCTGGGGGCGGTGATCCCCGAGCCCGAAGGCCTGATCGGGTAATCGGCATGGATCAGCCCTTCGAACCTCAAAAGGACGATAGTGAGCTGGTCCACAGGACTGTACTCTCTCCCAATTGCAATGACCGCGCTTTGCCGATCACGATGGCAGTGGTGCACTACACGGAGATGAAGCCGGTTGAGAGTGCGCTTGAGCGGCTGACCGACCCCGATGCGCAGGTTTCCGCCCACTATCTGATAACCGAGGAAGGCGAGGTTATCCGCCTGGTGCCAGAGGAAAAACGCGCTTGGCATGCGGGCGCATCCTATTGGCGCGGCGTCAAGGATGTGAATTCGGCCAGCATCGGGATTGAACTGGACCATCCAGGCCATGGACTGGGATATCGCGGTTTCGCCGATGCGCAGATTGACGCGCTAGTGCCTCTACTGGCGCGCATTGTGGAGCAATACGATATTCCGCGCGCCAATGTGGTCGGGCATTCGGACGTTGCGCCGCTGCGCAAAGTGGACCCGGGCGAGTTGTTCCCATGGGATCGGCTGGCTGATTACGGGCTTTGCCTGCCCAAACCGGAGAAGCTCGAGAAAGGCGACCCGTTCCATAATGAAGGTGCATTCATACTGGCGCTCGAACGCTTTGGCTATGACATCACTGAAGGGCGCAAGGCGATAGAGGCGTTTGAGCGCCGCTGGCGGCCTGAACTGATCGAAGGCAAGCCTGATGCGCAGCTGGGTGCGATCCTGTGGCATCTTTTGCTGGAGCGTGATCGCGGCGCCGCACGCTGATCCAGATTTTACATTTTACAAGTGTTGACAGCGCGCCCCGCGCGAATCGCCTATAAGGGCGTCAGCGAAGTTACAATCGCGATTGAGGGGATCACCGATGTTGAAGAAGCTTACAGCTGAATTCGTGGGTACGTTCTGGTTGGTCTTCGGCGGGTGTGGGTCCGCTGTTCTGGCTGCAGCCTACCCGGAGCTTGGAATTGGCTTCGTCGGCGTCTCTCTCGCGTTCGGTCTGACTGTCCTGACGATGGCATATGCTGTCGGGGGCATTTCAGGGGGCCACTTCAACCCGGCAGTGTCGTTAGGGCTCGCGCTGGGTAAACGGTTCGGATGGGGTGAGTTGCTGCCATATTGGGGCGCGCAGCTGCTTGGATCGTTTACCGCAGCGGGCATGCTCTACTTGGTCGCAAGCGGCACTGCCGGGTTTGAAGCTGGAGGATTCGCATCAAACGGCTACGGTGAGTTGTCACCTGGCGGGTATTCTATGACAGCCGCTCTGGTGATCGAGATTGTCCTTACCGCAGGCTTTCTGATCGTAATCCTCGGTTCGACTTCCGCAAAGGCACCGGCAGGGTTCGCGCCGATCTCCATTGGGCTGGCGCTGACGCTGATCCACCTGATCTCGATCCCGGTGACTAACACATCGGTCAACCCGGCACGTTCAACCAGCGTCGCCTTCTACGCAGATACGGCAGCAGTGCCGCAATTGTGGCTCTTCTGGGTCGCGCCGCTGATTGGAGCGGCAATCGGAGCGTTCATCTGGTCTTTTCTACTCTCCCCGGATGAATCGCTTGAGAATATCGGCGGCACTGAATGACCGCTTCTCAAAAGAGCACATGACGAAGGGCCGGCTTTGCACAAGCCGGCCCTTTCTGTATGAGCGCGCGTGTCAGGGGGCTGAGGCAGCCGCGTTGCCGCAAGGCAGCGAGGAAAGTCCGGGCTCCACGAAACAAAGGTGGCGGGTAACGCCCGCCGAATGCGCGTTTTCGGGCGGGCATTCAGGGAAAGTGCCACAGAGAGTATACCGCCGATGGACCGCGCTGTTCGCAGTTTGGGGTCACAGGCAAGGGTGAAAGGGTGCGGTAAAAGCGCACCGGGGCTCTGGTAACAGCGTCCGCATGGCAAACCCCACCTGGAGCAAGGCCAAATAGGGGCCTCGCGTTCCGGAGTTGATCCGGGACAGGAGCGTTTCGTTCCGAGAGGCCCGGGTTGGCTGCTTGAGCCGTTCAGCAATGGGCGGCCCAGACGAATGGTTGCCGCCGCAGTGCAGGTCGAAAGATACCGGCTGCGGAGACAGAACCCGGCTTATGATGTCCCCTGACGCTGCTGTCTGACTCTACAGCTGTGATTATTGGTTCCAAACGTGTCAAAAAAGCGCCCCCGAACCGCAATTCGGAGGCGCTTTTATCAGTTGGGCCAAAAAGCCTTTAGAAACGCCAGCGCACCGATGCCTGACCCTGATGGTTGTTCAGCACGCCGCGACCGGTATCGGTCGAAACGCTAACGCTTGCGCTGAAATTGTCGGAAATCTGCATTTCTGCACCGCCGGTCACGGAAACCCAATCGGGCACCAGTTCGCGGCTTATTGAGAACGGCAGATCTTCCGCGCCGACAAAGTTTGCCCGAACGACATCCTCCAGATCACCCAACTCGCGGGCATAGGCGACTGAGCCGAAAGCCGAAATCCGGCTCTTTTGGCCAAGCTCTATGTCGGCCGTTCCCATCATGCCGACTTTTGCACCGATTGAAGTGAGCGAGCGGTCGTGGACATTGAGGCCGAACTCACCCGCGCGCAGCTCCTGAAATCCTTCAAGATCCGAACGGACGAAGTCGATCGATGCGACCGGTCCTACCGATATGCCCTTGGCTGGGGATAAGGTGTAACCCACCCTGAGGCCAGCGAGCGACTGCTGCCCATCGGCAAGCCCCGTAGCGGACTGGAACTGCTCTTCGAGCAGCCCCTGACCGCCGCGCTCCAATCCGAAACGCTGCTGGGCAAAGCCGACATACATATCGGCAAAGCCATTGCCGAATGTCATGGCGGCGTAGGCTGCGGTCGAAAGGCTTTCGTTGCCAAGGGGCTGCGCGCTTTGCGGATTGCCGGTCGCGCCATCGCGCACACTGCTGACCGCTAGACCAACGCTGAGATCGTCCGTCAATTTAATGTCAGCACCGACTGTAAGCTCGCCTGCATCGCGGAACGCGCTCTCTTCGAATGCACGGGTGCCTGTCGAGCGTTCCGATGCCGGCACCAGGTATGAACCACTGACCGAGCCGAAAAACCCGAGCTGGCCCGAAGCCGTAGCGACGTCCCCTGCCTGCGCAAAGCTGGCCGCGCCAAAGCTGGAAAAGCCTGCCGCCGCATTGTCGGCCCCGCGCAGTGCAAGGGTGCGCTGCGCGACCTGACCGGTGAAGCGCATTGCAAAATTGTTCGCCGTTGCCGACTGCGCAAATCCGCTCGTCGGGGTAAGGCCAAGCAGCGTTGCGCCAAACTGGTCAAAGCCTGACCCGTCAACCGCCGCGAAGAGGTTGGCGAATTGATCATACCGGCCGCCAAACCGCAGCGCATCCAATGTCGCGCCTACGGATGCCAGCCCGCTGTTTTGACCGACCACCTGCCTGATCGAACGTGCCTGCACCTCAATCGAAACACTCGTGTCGGTTACAACCTGATCGAAGAATAGAACCGGCGAGTTTGATTGGGTAAGGACCTGGCTGAATTCCCCGTCCACAAGTCCCGCTTCCAGGACGGTGAACTGGTCACCGTAACGAAGCCGCCCGCGGGCTGTCGGGAAAACAAACAGCGTGCCGTCAAGAACTGCCGCCCCGGTTACGCTCAACAGGTCAGCGCTGAGATTACCCCTGCGGTTGCGGATGTCGACGACATACACACCGTCAGACGATTGCACGTAGTTTCCGTCAATCGTGAGATTGCCCACCGCATTGTCACCGCCCGGGGTGATCCCGCCGGCAGTGTTGAAGAATACATCGGTCACGACTGTGCCGTTTCCGCCGAACGTTCCCCCAAGTTGAAGGACCAGCGGAGTGATCAGCGTTCCATCGACATTGACCGATCCGCGCCATTGCTCGACCCCGATCAGGCTGGTGAGCGAGTATGGCGTATCAAGATCGAAACCGGTTTGCGCACCGTCAACGGTCAGCCTGTCGATCTCAACATCAAGATCGACCGTAGTGGTGCCGGGTGCAGTCAGTAGAACATCGAAATACAGCGCCGGATTTTCGAACGCGGTTCCCGGTGTGCCATCGGTGTTATTCGGAACAAATCCGGTTGAACCCGGACCAAGCAATGCGGACGATGCGGGCAGGTTGCCGCCGAAATTTGGCGTGCCTTCGGGCGGCAGGCCAGGTGTCAGGTCGCTGTCCTGACCGGTGATATCCTGACCCAGAACAGTGCCAAGGGTTGGTCCGGTGGCGAAAACGCCGGGTTCCGGACCTTCCGGAATGCCATTAATCAGATTGCCGCTGCCATCATCGATAAAGAAACCCGGATCAAGATCCTGCGTCCAATGTGAAGCATCCGACCAATTGCCGTTTCCAGCTTTCGCGGAAACATATTTGTAAGGTGTGTTTTCGCTGATGAATTCAAAGAACGGAAACAGCGGGTTGTAAAAGCTGATGTCGCCGTACTGATTGCCCAAACGGAAGAAGTCGAAACCGCCGCTAAGAACACCGGTGATCACTGGGAAATCATACAGCTCATCGACGATAAGCGGCGATCCGCTGTCTCCGGGCGCGGTTCCCACTTCGTTCGGCAGCGCGTCTCCATCGAACCAGTCGATCGCTCGCACTGCACCTATGCTGTTGCAAGAAATGCTGTCACCCGTGAAAATGCAACCCGCCTCTTCGGCGGGTGTCCGGTCGGGATTGTCGAAGTCTGTGAAATAATAGACTTGCGATTCCGCTCCGAAATTCTGGCTGTGTGGCGCGTCGCTTGGGAACACAGCGTCCAAAAAAGTTGCGATCGATGCCGACGCGCCAAGTGTGTTTTCGCCGATGCGCCGCAAGAAAGTGCTGCCCAAACTTCCCTGGAGACCGGTACCAACTGTACCGTAGCCGACCTGCACCACATGGGTGAGCCGGTCGAGCGGGGTGAGCAGAATGGGGCCTGTAGGCGTGTCCGTAATCGGTGTGTCCAGCGCGATCAAAGCCACGTCGGCCCAAGGGAACCGGAGCCCGCCATTCTCCAGATTGGACGACGGGTGGATGATGACATCTGTGCTCTGCGCGGCGCCGCCCTGTTCGTAGGTCGCGCCGCCAAAAATCGTCGGGAAAATACGATCCGCAGAATTGACGCCTGTGGTTACCAGAATGGTCTGGTCTGCGACGTCACCCAAGCCATAGCTTTCAGACGGCGCTGAATTCACGCAATGGGCAGCGGTTAAGACTGTGCGCGGGTTTATCAGCGATCCGCTGCAGTTGAAGAATACGCCTCCCGACGTGTTATCGCGGCGGAACAATTGAACCGCAAAAGGGACTGTGTCGTTTACATCTACGCTGGCTGGCAGACCAACATCGTCTCGCACGATAATCTCTGGATCTGGGCCGATAGGGGAGCCGGTGAGCCCGCGAGATGTGCGGATATATTGCGGTTGATCAAGAGTGATCGACATCTCGTCGATACTGCGCGCTACAATTGTGGGCGAGGCGGTAAAGCCAGCGAATGTCCCTTGAGCTTCGCTATCAACCGGGCTGGCGCCGTTTTCATCGTCTTCAGCCAAAGCCGGTGCCGCAGCGAATGAGGCGATCAGAGCGGTGGCAGCTGTCGTGACGAGCAGATTCTTCTTGATCATGGATAGTCCCCTAGTTGCGCTAACCGAGTGCAAGCTGAAGAACCAATTCATCCCTTGCGCACGACCCCAAGGCGTGCGCCGCATGCGACTCGGTTAAGGAAAGGTAAAGCTCAATCAAGAAGCGCGTTTCGTCAATCAAAGAATTGAGGAAACACGGGTTTTTCTTTGACCCGGCGCAATGAGACTATCGATCTTATTTAGTCTGAATCGGACTTTTCAGATTTACTTGCAAGCAGGATGGCCGGTTAAAACGGGCTAACCGACAGCAGGGTATAGTTCGTCCAGCGGCCGTGACCGGCCATCGGCACATACCAGCCGGACATGATAGCGTTTCATCCCACGCGGATTGGTAACGCCAACGCTGTGGGCGATCACGCCGACTTCCTTGCGCATTTGCTCGACGAAATTCGCGACCCGGATCGCCTTGTTGGTCGGATCGAGCCCGCGCTGGAGGCTGGGA
>CALLQC010000087.1 GCA_938015255.1 uncultured Erythrobacter sp. | reverse complement strand
CCCATCGGCGCGTCCGGCACGCGCATTATCGTAACACTGCTCAACGCGCTCAAATCCCAAGGCAAGAAGAGCGGCGTTGCCAGTCTCTGCATCGGCGGCGGCGAAGCGACTGCTATTGCAGTCGAGCTGGTCTAATAGGCGAACGGGCGGGCCCTATGGCCTGCCCCCGCCCCACAGGCGGTTTTGCAGCACCCATCCGGTGCGGCCCGATACGTCAATTTCACACCACCCCTGCTCGCAGATATTTATCTGACCAACCACTCCCGGCTGTGCGCGCCAACGTATCGTCGATGCATTGTCCGCTTCTTCGCGGAGTTCCGCGAGCCCTTCCCCAACGATCACCGCGCCGCGCACCGGAGTAAGCTGGCTGGAGGCAATCCATCCGCGCGTGCCCTCGTGATCCTCTACCAGTCGCCATGCTTCGCGAACGCGGATCACCTTTACCGGCAGACCCTTGCGCTTGTAGACCCACTCTATCGGGTATTCCTGGCTTGGCCCCACGCGCATACGCACTTCGTCATAGCGAAGCGATGCCCAATACGGGACATCGCGCTGCTGTGCGTGCGCACCATCTTGGGGCAACACAACACAGATCAGGATGGTAATGGCGATAAGGAGAACGTTTTTCAGCAGTGACATGGGTAATGTGATAGCCGCGCCGGGCTTCGCGGTTCAAGCAGGGAAACCAGCATTCATCCAACTTTGATCGACCAGCGCATCTTGACCGGCCGCACCGTCTCGCCCTAGCGCGCCCTTATGGCAGCCGATCATTCTCCTCCGCAATTCCCGTCCGGCAAACCGAAAGTCGTTGTGACCAGGCATTTGATGCCCAGTGTCGAAGCCCGTCTAGCTGAATTGTTTGATGCAACGCTCAATCAGGATGACAAGCCGCTGAGCCGCGCAGAATTGATCGCGGCCATGCAGGACTGTGACGTTCTGGTCCCGACAGTAACAGACAAGATCGATGCCGAGATGATCGCCGAGGCAGGCAACCGGCTGAAGCTTATCGCCAGCTTCGGGGCGGGCACGGAACATATCGACCTTAGCGCTGCCGCAGCTCGAAAAATCATCGTTACCAACACGCCCGGTGTGTTCACCGATGACACCGCCGATATTGCTATGGCTGGAATAATCGGCGTCCCGCGCCGTATCCGCGAAGGCACAGCATTGGTGCGGCGCGGAGAATGGACCGGATGGGCACCCTCCGGTCTGCTTGGGCGCAAGCTTGCGGGCAAGGTACTGGGCATTGTCGGCATGGGCCGGATCGGTCAGGCCGTTGCCCACCGGGCCCGCGCATTCGGGCTCGAGATCGCCTATACCAACCGTAAACCTCTGCCCGAAGCGGCGGAGCGGATGCTCGGCGCGCGTTACGTTGCGAATGTCGACGACCTCATTGCAGAAGCGGATATTCTGACCCTGCACTGTCCGCTTACTGACGAAACTCGTGGATTGATGGACGAACGCCGCATCGCTCTGATGAAAGACGGCGCAAGCCTTATCAACACTGCGCGCGGTGAGCTGATCGATCAGGAGGCCATGATTTGCGCGCTTGAGGCAGGAAAGTTGGCCGGCGCGGGCCTGGACGTCTATCCGAACGAACCCACTGTTGATGACCGGTTGCTGCGCCACCCCAACGTCATGACCTTGCCCCATATCGGCAGCGCGACGGCTGAAGGCCGCGAGGCCTCGGGCGAAAAGGTGATCGCCAATATCCAGTTTTGGGTGAACGGCCACCGGCCGCCCGATCAGGTGCTGACCGCGCTGATCTGAGCACCCGCCCAGGCGTTTGACGTTGGCTGGGACGCCGGATCACAAATTATCGTGTTGCGGCATGCCCAGAACATGGAAGCCGCCATCCACCCTGATAATCTCGCCCGTGGTATAGGCGCCTGCTTCAGAGCACAAATACACAGCGGTTCCGCCAACGGCCTCCAAAGAGGCATTGCTGCGCATAGGGGCGTTCGCTTCGGTATGCTTAAACGTCTTGCGTGCGCCGCCAATAGCGCTGCCGGCGAGCGTCTTCATCGGCCCAGGGCTGATTGCGTTGACGCGGATACCCTCTGGGCCAAGATCGTTGGCGAGATACCGAACGGCAGCCTCCAGCGCTGCCTTGGCCACGCCCATCACATTGTAGTTCGGCGTGACACGGTTTGAGCCCATATAGCTCAGAGTGATAAGTGTCCCGCCACTTTCGGCCATCAACGGATGCGCCCGGCGCGCCACTTCGATCAGGCTGTAGGCCGAGATGTCCATGGAGTTTTTGAAATTATCGCGCGAGGTGTCGAGGATACGCCCGGTCAGCTCTGCCTTATCGGAATAGGCGATGGCGTGAATTACGAAATCGAGGCTATCCCACCGCTGCTGCAATGAAGCGAAGGCAGCATCAAGCGATGCGTCATCGGTTACATCGACATCAAGCATGAGATCAGATCCCACGCTTTCTGCCAAAGGTGCGAGGCGTTTGCCGAATGCTTCACCCTGATAGGTAAAGGCAAGCTCCGCCCCTGCCTCGGCGCATGCTTTGGCAATGCCCCAAGCGATCGAGCGATCGTTCGCCACGCCCATGACAAGCCCGCGTTTTCCCTCAAGAACGCCCATATTCAATCACCTCAATAACCGGCAACCCTTACTGTGTCGTGGGCCTACCCTTTGAATTTCGACAGCACCATCGAACCGTTCGTTCCGCCAAAACCGAACGAATTGGTCATCACCGAATCCAGCCCTGCATTTTCAACCAGCTGGGTCGCGATCTCTTCCGGCTTTAGCGCTGGATCAAGCGTTTCGACGTTGATCGATGGTATAATGAAATCATTCTCAAGTGCGAGCAGGCAATACACCGCCTCCTGCGCGCCGGTTGCGCCCTGGCTGTGCCCCGTCATCGACTTGGTCGAGCTGACCGGAGGGGTGCTTCCCTCGCCAAACACGCGGCGAACCGCTTCGATTTCGCCCACATCACCAACCGGGGTCGAGGTGCCATGCGCATTGATGTAGCTGACAGTGCGATCATCGCCGAGTGTCTTGAGCGCGCCGCGCATAGCCCGTTCCCCGCCCTCGCCCGATGGAGCAACCATATCCGCGCCGTCGGAAGTCGCGCAAAAGCCGGTAACCTCGGCATAGATTTTCGCGCCGCGAGCCTGGGCATGCTCAAGACTCTCCAGCACCACGATCGCCCCGCCTCCGCCGATGACAAAGCCATCACGGTCAGCATCGAAAGCGCGAGACGCACGCTCTGGCGTGTCGTTATACTTGCTCGACATGGCGCCCATCGCGTCAAACAAGCAGGACAGGGTCCAATCCAGTTCCTCGCCGCCTCCGCCAAACATCACATCCTGCAAGCCCAGCGCAATTTGCTGGGCGGCCATACCGATGCAGTGCAAGGACGTGGAACACGCGGACGTGATCGAGAAATTCATCCCCTTGATCTGATAAGCTGTCGCAAGATTGGCGCTGACGGTGGAAGACATAGTCTTTGGCACGGCGAATGGGCCGATCCGCTTTGTCGCCCCGTTGCTCAGAACCGTCTGATGCGCTGCCAGCATGGCCGAGGTGGACGGGCCGCCCGATCCGGCAATTACGCCGGTCATCGGATTGACCACATCCTTCTCCTCCAGACCGGCATCGGCGATGGCTTGCCCCATCGCGATATGCGCATAAGCTGCGCCAGGCCCCATGAAGCGCAAGGTGCGTTTGTCGACATGTTCCGACACATCGAGGTCCACCGATCCTGCGATCTGGGACCGGAAACCGTGCTCGGCCATATCCTCGTTGAATGTGATGCCCGACTTACCCGCTTTCAGCGATGCAAGCACTTCTTCGGCATTGTTACCGATCGAGGATACGATCCCCAATCCTGTTATTACGACGCGACGCATGAATCCCCTTTTTCGCCTCTGGAGCAATTACGCTTCAGACAAGGCGACTTTCATATCCTTGACTTGGTAGATGACCTCACCGTCCGCTTCGACGCGGCCATCGGCCACGCCCATGGTCAATCGGCGGGTTTGCACAGCCTTTGTGAATTCGACGTTATAGGTCAGCATCTTGCGATCGGGGCGTACCATGCCTGTCAGTTTGACTTCGCCTACGCCCAGCGCATAGCCGCGCCCTTTCCATCCGCGCCAACCAAGGTTGAATCCGGTTAGCTGCCAAAGACCATCAAGACCAAGGCATCCGGGCATGATCGGGTTACCGGGAAAATGGCAGTCAAAGAACCAGAGGTCTGGTTTGATATCGAACTCCGCGACGACATGCCCCTTGCCATGTTCCCCGCCATCACCTGAAATATCGGTGATCCGGTCCATCATCAGCATAGGGGGTTCGGGCAATTGCGCATTACCGGGACCGAACAGCTCACCGCGCGCGCACTTCAAAAGATCGTCACGGTCAAAGCTGGTTGGAAAATCTGTCATTCCCGGCGGTACTCCCCATGTTGTTTTATTCGCTTGCGGCAGCGCCTAGCACTCCGCCTCATACAGGAAAAGAGCGCATCTGCCCTTCGTTGATAACTGAGAGGTGGGTTTCGCCACCCCCGATATCAACCGTTGCTGCACGCCTCGATCGCTGAAGGCTCGGCACGATCTTCCCCCCGTTCGAACCGGGCGAAATATCCGCGAATGTCCGGGCGTTCGATAAATTCGATCAGGTTGTATCCCACGGCATCGAACTCGCAAAAAAGCAGCTTTGGCGGGATGCCATGGCGGTCAGTTGGGCGGTCAACATCGACGACGATTATCTGTCCGCCAGACGCAAGCGCAGGCCACATGCGCCAGAGAAACGCATAGGGCTCCGTCACTTCGTGATACATATGCACGAGGAAAATGCGGTCGAAACTGTCAACCGGCAGCTGGGGATCATCCGGCTGGCCGAGCTTGATTGAAATGTTCTCTAGCCGCTCACGCTCCACACGCCTGCCGAGCCGTTGCAGCGCTTCGCGGCTAATGTCCTGCGCCAGAACCCGCCCGTCATCTCCCACGCGCTGGGCAAGACGAACGGTGTAATACCCCTCGCCCGCACCGATATCGGCAACGGTCGTACCTTCTTCAATATTGGCGAGGTCCATCACGACCTGCGCCTCGTTACGCTCGTCGCGGGCGTCTTCATTCGAAAACTGGTTCGAGATAACCTCAGCCACAGGCCGGTCCGGCAGCGGAAATTCAAGCGCGGTCGCCGGCCGATCAGGAGATCCTTCCAATTGGCCGCACGCTGCAACCAGCGGGGCAATTGCGAATACGCCAAGTGCCGCGATCCGCATCACTCGACATCCTCTACGTCAACAGTCTCCCCGGTAACGCGCTGGGCGAGAGCTGCGGAGATGTATTCATCAATAGCACCATCAAGTACGGCATCGGGAGAGCTGGAGGTCACGCCGGTACGCAGATCCTTCACCATCTGATAGGGCTGGAGCACATAGGACCGGATCTGGTGACCCCACCCGATGTCGCTCTTTTCCTGATACTCGCCGGAAGCAGCCGCTTCGCGCTCCGCCATTTCACGCTCGAACAGGCGCGCTTTCAGCATGCCCATCGCTGTCGCGCGATTCTTGTGCTGGCTGCGGTCATTCTGGCTCGCGACCACAATACCTGTCGGCTGGTGCGTGATACGAACAGCGGAATCGGTGGTATTGACGTGCTGCCCCCCGGCACCCGATGCGCGGTATGTGTCAATTTTCAGGTCGGCCGGATTGATTTCGATATCAATGTCGTCGTCAATAACCGGATAGACCCACACCGAGCTGAAAGAGGTGTGCCGGCGGGCGCTGCTGTCATACGGGCTGATGCGCACAAGCCGGTGAACACCGCTTTCTGTTTTCGCATAGCCATAGGCGTTCTCACCCTTGATCAGGATTGTCGCCGATTTGATACCTGCGGAATCGCCCGCCTGATATTCAACCGTCTCCACCTTGAACCCGCGCTGTTCGGCCCAGCGGGTGTACATGCGGAAGAGCATTTCAGCCCAGTCATTGCTTTCCGTGCCGCCTGCGCCAGCATGAATTTCAAGATAGGTGTCGTTCGCGTCGGCCTCACCCGAAAGCAGCGCCTGAACCTTGTCCGCATCCGCGCGGTTGGCGAGCTTTTCCAGGCTTTTTACACCGTCAGTGACGATGCTCTCCTCACCTTCCGCCTCGCCCATTTCGATAAATTCTATCGCATCGGCCATCTCGGCAGAGATTTCTTTTACAGTGTTAACAGCGCTTTCGAGATTCTTCTGTTCACGGCTCAGCGCCTGCGCCTCTTTCGGATTGTCCCACAGACTTGGATCCTGGACGCGTGCGTTAAGCTCATCAAGACGGCGCAGAGCGCGGTCCCAATCGAGAGACTGGCGCACCAGATCGAGCGCAGCTTCGATCCGGTCAATATTGGCTTGGGCC
>CALLQC010000086.1 GCA_938015255.1 uncultured Erythrobacter sp. | reverse complement strand
TGAGATCGAAGACGAGTTGAACCAGCTTCGCGCAGAGCTCGATTATGAGTTCGACGGCGGGTTCCTCGGCAGCATCACCGTTGGCTATCTCTACACGGACCGCAGCAAGAACTTCGATTCTAACGAGAGCTTCTTGCGGCCATCGGCAGCGTTTGTTGATGGTGCCCTTGCGGTTCCGACCAACGCGATCGTCGGGTCCACCGATACGGGCGGGCTAAATAACAACATCCTCGCTTACGACCCGTCGAGCTTCCTGACCGACGGCACCTACATCGTTGAGAAGGCGACCTTCGACACCGAATGGGTCGTCGATGAGGAAGTGCACAACTTCTACGTTCAGGCGAATATCGATGCGATGCTTGGCAGCATTCCGCTGCGCGGCAATGTCGGCCTACGGTATTCGGATACACGCCAGTCTTCGACCGGTACGATCGGTGGCGGGCTGCTGAACACCGTGACCGAAAGCTATGATGATTGGCTGCCGAGCGCTAACCTCAGCTTTGAGGTCAGCGACGGTCTGTTCATTCGCCTTGCTGCGGCCAAGTCGATCACGCGCGCGCGCCTTGATCAGATGGCGGCGAACCAGAACATCACAGTCAACCCGCTGAGCTGTTCGGACACCGATGGGGATCAGGTACCCGATACGGTGCTTGGCTTTGCGCCGCCACAACTGGTCTGCTTCAACTTAGGCGGCGGCAACCCCGCGCTCCAGCCGTATGAATCTGTCTCATACGATCTCTCGGTTGAGAAGTATTTCTCTGCGGGGACGGCGGTGATTGTCGCGGTCTTCCACAAAGATCTGTCCGATTGGGTTATCGACTTCAACGAGATCATCGACCTCGAGCAGCAAATCAACAATGCTGGCTTCGGCTCGATCCTGAACACCGCCCCTGAATTGGCAACCGGTGCATTCAGCGGTCCGGTGAACTTCGCAGATGGTTCGATCACCGGTATCGAAGGGACCTTACGTCTCGACCTTGCCGATGTGACGAGCGCACTCGACGGGTTCGGCGCGTTCTTCAGCATCACCTATGCCGACGCCGAAGTCGACGATCAGAATCAGGATCCACTGCCGATCCCGGGCTATTCGGAGACGACTTGGTCCGCCGACGTCTTCTATGAAAAGAACGGCTTCCAGGCCAAACTGGCTGCGCGCTATCGCGATGGCTTCCTGTCCGAAGTTCAAAACTTCGATGGCAGCTTGAGCGGTGCCGACGCGCTCAGCGAGACCATTCTCGACGGTCAGATCGGCTACACGTTCCAGAACGAAAGCGGCCCGCTCGAAGGTCTCGCGATCCAGTTCGAGGTGTTCAACATCACCGACGAGCCATTCGTGACCCAGAATGATCTGTTCGATACTGGCGGCAATCAGATCGGGACGTTCCCGAGCCGTCATGAACTCTACGGCCGGACATACAACTTCACGGTTCGCAAGAGCTTCTGATTTCCCTGGGTCGCACCCACACCAAGAGGGCTCGCTGGCAACAGCGGGCCCTTTTGCTTTGCGATGGAGGAAAGTGCGTAGGCGCTTAGGCTGCGTAGGGGGAGGGACAGTGTTTAGCCAGAAAGTCTCCGTGCGCGGGCATGGCTGCCACGGCATCGCCCATCGCTTGCGAGATCGCCGCCATCCGGTCTGCAACCGGCACCTGATTGCGCATTTGGGCCAACGCAGGAGCACGCTGAGGAACGATGTTCTGACCAAGATAGACCGCGATCCAGCTCGGGTTCTTGAACAGCTCGCGCTCGTCCGAAACGATCAGTCCGTAATTGCGGAAGTGATCGATCTTGTATTGCAGGCTGTCTGGGATCGGCATGTTGGCGCAGTAGCGCCACAGTTCGGAATCATCCCGCTCGGTTGCCTTGTAATGCAGGATCAGGAAGTCTCGGATCCGTTCATACTCCGCTGTCGTTTGGGTATTGTATTCCTGAGCGAGCAGCGGCGACATCTCGGCATCGGGTAGCAGCGCAAGCAGGCGCAGAATGCCGTATTGGATCAGGTGCAGGCTGGTCGATTCCAACGGCTCCATAAAGCCCGCCGACAGACCGATGGCGACGCAGTTCTTCTCCCAGAACTTGCGGCGCTTGCCGGTCACAAAGCGGAGCGTGCGCGGGTCTGCTTGCGGCTCGCCATCAAGCGAGGTCATCAGCTCGGTTGTCGCTTCATATTCGCTGATGAAATCGCTGCAATGGACATAGCCGTTGCCGGTGCGATGTTGCAGTGGGATGCGCCATTGCCATCCTGCGGATTTGGCGGTTGAGCGGGTGTAAGGGGTGATCGCCTCACCTTTGGCGCATGGTACTGCGACGGCGCGGTCGCAGGGGAGCCAATGCTGCCAATTGTCGTATCCGGCCTTCAGCGTGTCCTCGATCAGGAGGCCGCGAAACCCGCTGCAATCGATGAACAGCTCGGCTTCGTGCTTCTCGCCGTTGTCGAGCGTCACGCTCTTGATGAAGCCATTCTCTGCCCGCAACGTCGCATCGACCACTCGGCCTTCGATGCGCTTTATTCCGCGCGCTTCGGCAAATTTGCGCAGGAAGGCGGCGTATAGCGTGGCATCGAAATGATAGGCGTAGTCGAACGTCGACTGGATATGCCGACGATCGGGTGATGGGTGCGAGAATTTGCCCGCCTTTGCCATGGCCCAGCACATCGAAAACTCGTCGATGGGCGTATCGATCCGCCCGGCCAGGCTTTCGCGCATCCAGAAATGATAGAACGGGACGCTGTCAAACTCGGCGCCATACTGACCGAACGGATGGAAGTAAGAGTGACCGAGCTGGGTCCAGTCGACGAACTCAATCCCGAGCTTGTAGGAGCCAGCTGTCTCCTTGACGAAGGTTGCTTCATCGATGCCGAGCCGTTGGTTGAAATGGCGGATGGGCGGGATGGTCGCTTCGCCGACTCCGACGGTTCCGATCGCTTCGGATTCAATTAGTGTGATCTCGCAACTGTCACTCAGTGAATGTGCCAACGCGGCTGCTGTCATCCAACCTGCGCTGCCACCGCCGACGATGATGATCGATTTGAGAGGCGCGAAACCCTGAGCCATGTCAGCCGCCGCAGCTGTCCCGGATCAGCAAGCTGGTTTCGAGCCGCTGCGATGCGCCGCGTCCCCCTTTGGTGTCGATCAATTTGGATACCAGCATCCGCCCTGCCAAGTTCGCGTCCTGATCAATCGTGGTCAGGCGCGGGGTGACGAGGCTTGCCGCCGGAATGTTGTCGTAACCTACCACCGAGACATCGCCGGGCACGCTGCGTCCGCTGCGCGTAAGCGCGCGGATGGCACCGATGGCGATCAGGTCGCTGGCTGCAAACACGGCGTCGAACTCGACACCGCTGTCGATGGCTGATCGGGTTGCCGCTTCGGCCGAATGCACGTCAAAGTGCGCTGGCACTGTAAGTTGATCGTCGAGCGCGATCCCGGCCTGTTCGAGAGCGAGCCGATAGCCGCGGTGACGTTGCTCAGCCTCGGGCGCTTCGGTGTCGCCGAGGAACAATATCTTCTCGCGCCCGAGCCTGGCGAGGTGAGATGTGGCGCGCCGTCCGCCAGCGACATTGTCGGAGCCGATGGTGCAATAGGCCGCGTCGGCAAACTCTGCGCCCCAAACCACGAAGCGATTGTCGCGTGCGGCAAAGCTGTTGAAGGCGTGGTGCAGGGAGCTTTGCCCGATGAAGATCATGCCGGTCGCGCGGCTGGTGCTCATCGCATACTCGATGTCTTCTGTGGAACGCGGGCTGAGATGGCTGATAACGAGATCGGCATTTCGTTCGCGTGCGGCTTCGGCGATGCCTGCCAGCAGATCGAGGAAGAACGGGTCGGCAACGCGGGTCTCGCGGGCCTGCGGGGCAGGGACGATCACCGCGATCGTGGCGTCGGCTCCGATCGGTCCGTTGGGCATTGTGCTGCGAAAATCGTAGTCATGCGCGCGCGCAATCTTCCAGATTTCCTGCTTGGTCCGGCGCTTGACCGCCGGACTGTCATTGAGCGCACGCGAAACGGTTGAAATCGATACGCCGGCCTCACGCGCAATATCTTCAAGCCGGGCCGACTTGCCTGATCTTTCGCGCGTGTCCTGCATCAATTAACCCCCGTTTGTCGTCGCCCAGTAGCCTGAGCGGCGCGGCATCGTCGTCGCAATGCCTTCTCCGCTACCGGTCTCGCGTTCATTGGCGACAATCTTGGCGTCGGTAAAGGCGCTGGGGGGTGACCAGCCCACGGAATGATCGGCGAGATTGAATGCGCAGAGCACATCACCTTCGGGCGAGGAACGGACAAACGCGACGATCTCATCCGGCGTATCGAGCAGCTCGCTGGTGCCGGCCACCAAGGCGGGCATGGCCTGGCGCTGCGCCAGCAGGTGCCGCGTGTAGCTGATCATGGATTGCGGGTCCTTGATCTGCTGATCGATGGCGAGCGGCGCGTGGTCGCTGTCGACCTTCAACCACGTGCGATTGGCGCAGGAGAATCCAGCCTGCGGCGCGTTGGCCGCCCATGGCATAGGTGTGCGCGCACCGTCACGACCAAGAGTGTGCGGCCAGTTGGCAATCGCCTCGGGATCGAGCAGGTCTTCAAACGCCACATGGCCTTGAGGCAGGCCCAGCTCTTCGCCCTGGTAAATGATCGGATTGCCGCGCAGCGATAGCAGCAGTAGCAGGCTGAGCCGTGCGACCTGCCCGTAATCGTCTACACTGCTCCACCTGCTGACAGCGCGCGGCGCGTCGTGATTGGAGAACGCCCAACTTGGCCAGCCTTCTTCGGGCGTGCCGTCCCACTGATTGAGCGATGCCCGCACGCGGGCGGCGGTGAGGTCGGGCGCGTAGAGAAAATCGAAGTTATACGCGCTGTCGAGCCGTTTGCCGCCCTCGGTGAAGGCCTTCATTTCGGCAAGCGGATCGGGTCCGCCCACTTCGGCGACGGTGAAGCGGCCATCATATTCGTTGAGCACGCCGCGCAGTCGTTCAAGGAATGCCGGGATGTCGGCGTGCGATTGGTTATATTGCTTGATCTGCATGTCGAACGGTCGCGTGACTTCGGTCATCGGCGCGCCCGAAGGCGGGTTATCGCGCAGCTGCGGATCATGCATCGAGAAATTGAGCGCATCGAGACGGAAGCCATCGACGCCGCGATCCAGCCAGAACCGCATCACATCGAGCACTGCTTCCTGCACATGCGGGTTATGCACATTGAGATCGGGTTGGCTGGTCAGGAAATTGTGCAGATAATATTGTTTGCGCGGCCCGTCCCATTGCCACGCCGATCCGCCAAACACCGATTGCCAATTGGATGGGGGTGACCCGTCGGATTTGGGATCGGCCCAGACATACCAATCGGCTTTCGCGTTGGTGCGGTCGGTGCGGCTTTCCTTGAACCATACGTGCTCGTCCGACGTGTGGGAATAGACCTGATCGATGATGACTTTCAGGCCAAGCGCGTGCGCCCGCTCAATGATCCGGTCGAAATCTTCGAATGTCCCGTAGCTCGGATCGATCCCGCAATAATCGGAAACGTCGTAGCCAAAGTCCTTCATCGGAGAGGTGAAGAACGGCGAGATCCAGATGCCGTCGACGCCAAGCGATGCGATGTAATCCAGCCCCTCGGCAATGCCGCGCAGATCGCCAATGCCATCGGCATTGGAATCGCGAAAGCTGCGCGGATAGATCTGATAGATCACTGCACCGCGCCACCATTCAGTAGTCTCGCGCCCTGACTTGTCGCCGGTCACCACACGCATCTCGTTCATTCGGCGGCCTCTACAACTTTGGCGACACACGAACCGAATGGTTCCAGATTTACCGCAACGCTACCCGGCGAAGCGACACTGTTTGCACAGCTACCATACAGCGTCTCAAGCGTACGAGCGCTATATCCGATTGTCGAAAATTCGGTGATCGGTTCCGATGATGTGTTGAAAGCGAGGAAGTATTCGGTTCCGTCATCGGGATCGAAGCGGGAGAACGCGATCAGACCGGGTTTCTGGTCATCATAGCTGCGCTCGATCTGACGCCCGCGCCGCAATGCCGGGTGAGCCGCGCGCATCGCGGCCAATTGCTTGATCGCGGCGTAGAGCGGGTGCGCGGTGTCGAAGTTCTCCTGCGCGGTGGTGGCGTTCGTCCCGATCAGTTGATTGTCGTTGTAGCTGTCGGTCAGGCTCGGGAACATATCCTCGCGCGCTGCCTGATCATTGCCATCGCCAACAAAGCCTTGCTCATCACCGTAGTAGATCACCGGCGAGCCGCGCAAAGTCATCAGCATGGCATGGCCCAGCCTTACTCGCGCCAGCAACTCACCCTGCGAAATGCCGGGATTGTCCGCTTTGATCAGAGTCGAGAACCGGCCCATATCGTGATTGCCGAGGAAGGTCGGCATGCCGCGCGCTGCCTCTTCGCCGCCTTCATAGTTCACATCGCCATCGAACATTTCGTTCAGTGCACCAGCTGGCGCGCCGCGGCCCAGAACGTCACGCATCGCCGCAGCGAAGGCGAAGTCGAGTACCGCCGGAAAGCCATCGCGGCGCGTGAACCGGGCAAGGAAACCGCTGTCGCGATTGTCGGAATAGACCTCGCCAAAGATGTGGAAGTTGGCGATCCCTTCTGCCTCGGCGGTTTCGCGCATGGCGGGCACGAAGCTCTGCCAGAATTCCGGGTTCACATGTTTGGCTGTGTCGATGCGAAAACCGTCAATGCCAAAGCGGGTGATCCAGCTCTGGTAGATTTCGATCATCCCGTCGAGCACGCGGGGATGCTCGGTGTAGAGGTCATCCAACCCGGCGAAATCGCCATGCGTGCTGCTCTCGCCCGAGAAGGTCGAGCTGCCGCGATTGTGATAGTAGATCGGATCGTTCAGCCAGGCCGGAACTTTGACGTTCCGCTCGGCCTCGGGGATGGTCGGCGTGTAGGCGAAGTTCGGGTCGACCAGTTTGGCGAAGTTTTCTTCTGTCTGGACCTCATCGCCCAAAAAGCCCGGATTGATCGCTTCGCCATCCGGCCCGCCGCGCGTCGAATAGGGGTAATCCGCAAGACTGCGATAGGCGTAGCCAGTGGCCTCACCCTCGGCATAGTCGATCACGTCGGCTGTGTGGTTGGTGATGATGTCCATATAGACCTTCATCCCGCGCCCATGGGCAGCGTCGACGAAGGCTTTGAACTCTTCATTGGTGCCGAAATGCGGATCGATACTGGTGAAGTTGGTCACCCAATATCCGTGGTAGCCCGCGCTTTCCTGACCTGCGCCGCCCTGAACCGGCTTGTTCTCGAAGATCGGCGCGAACCAGATCGCGGTTACGCCCATGTCCTGGATGTAGTCGAGCTTCGCGGTCAGACCTTTCAGATCGCCGCCGTGATAGAAGCCCTTGTGCGCAGGGTCGAAGCCATGGGTCAGCCGGTCTCCTTCGATTCCGCCGCGATCATTGGTCGGATCGCCGTTCTCGAACCTGTCTGGCAGGACGAAATAGACCACTTCATCTTCGGGCAAGCGCTCCGAAATCGCGTCCGACAAAGCGGCGTTCCCTGCGGGCACATCGGCCGGTGGTTCGTTCATTGCCGAACTCGGTCCGGCCGCAACGCAAGCAGCCCCCAGAATCGGTAGCAGGATTCGTCTCATCAATTTGCCCCTCCGCACACTGGAATGCCATTACAGGAGAAAATTTGCAAATCTTTGTATGATTGGTACTGAATTAGACATGATCGGAATTTCACGTTTGATTTAAAAGATATACGTAGAATTGCGTCGATCATATTGCGTTTTTGCCACAGCAAAAAACAAAGGTTCTTGCAAATCTTTGCAGTCTCGGCACAGTGTCGCACACAGAGAGCGCCATAGATGCGCCGCAATCGCCGCATCAATACGCGGCAGGGATCAGCCGGACACGTGCACTTGTACCGTGTTCCGGTGAAATGGGCGAGAGGGATCACATGACGGACACAGCCATCAAGGCCGGGCGCAAACCGGCGATGGACCCGATGCAAATCTGGAACATGAGTTTCGGATTTCTCGGTATCCAGATCGGGTTCGACCTGCAAAACGGCAATGTCAGCCGTATATTCCAGACGCTTGGCGCAGAAGTAAATGAGCTGGCGATCCTTTGGATTGCCGCCCCGATGACCGGGCTGATCGTTCAACCGATTATCGGACACCTCTCCGACAATACATGGGGCCGGTTTGGGCGGCGCCGACCGTATTTCCTGCTCGGCGCAATCCTGGCCAGCCTCGCGCTTTTCATCATGCCCAATTCACCGACCCTGTGGGTTGCGGCAGGCATGTTGTGGATCATGGATGCCTCGCTCAACATCACGATGGAGCCGTTCCGTGCCTTTGTCGGCGACAATCTGCCCGACCGGCAGCGGACCAAGGGCTATGCGATGCAAAGCTTCTTCATCGGGGTAGGGGCGGTGATCGCCGGGGCGCTGCCGTGGATGATGACTAACTGGATGGGCCTCTCCAACGTCGCGCCTGCCGGTGAGATTCCCGAGACGGTGCAATGGGCGTTCTATCTTGGCGGGGCTGCCTTGCTTGCGGCGGTGTGCTGGACCGTGTTCACGACCAAGGAATACAGCCCGGAACAGATTGCCGCCTATGAAGCCGCGCGGCATGAGGCGCTCGGCATTGAGGCATCGGATGCGGAAACTGTGCGACGCAGCGCCGGCCAGTTTCAAAGCGGGGGGCTCGTTTGGGTTCTTATAGGCGCGGCCTTCGCGGCTTTCGTATTTTACGGACGCGGCGATCCCAAGCCTGCCTGGTTGGGCGAGGTTGAGATTGCGCAAGAGCTCTACGTTCTTGCGGGGTTGATCGCTGTCTTCGGGGTTATCCAGATCGTAGCAGGAATGATGCGCAGCGGCGGCAACGACCAGAACGGCTTTATGGAAGTCGTCAACGATCTGTTCGCCATGCCAAAGACCATGCGCCAGCTCGCCGTGGTGCAATTCTTCAGCTGGTTCGCGATGTTCTCAATGTGGATTTACGGCACGCCTGCCGTGGCGGAGTTCCACTTCTCATCGCCCGATCCCGCGACGCAGGGGTATCAGGACGCCGCCGATTGGTGGGGGCTGCTCGGCTCCGTGCGCAACGGGATCGCTGCGGCGGCTGCGCTCGGCTTTATCTGGATTGCCGCGCGGATGGACCGGCGGCGGCTGCATGCGGCCAATCTGTTTATCGGAGCAGCCGGGTTCGCCGCGATGCTGATGATCCGCGATCCGAACCTGCTGTGGATTCCGATGGTTGGGGTGGGCATCGCCTGGGCTTCGATCGTGTCGCTGCCCTATGCGATCCTCGCCGGTTCCGTGCCTGCGAAGAAGATGGGCATCTATATGGGGATCTTTAACATCTTCATCGTCGTGCCTCAGCTAGTCGCCGCTACCCTGCTTGGTTTCCTGCTGACGACTTTCTTCGAAGGCGCGCCAATCTGGGCGCTGATGATTTCTGCGGTATCGTTTGTGCTCGCGGCGATCGCGACATTCTTTGTGACCGACGGAGCAACGGCCCTGCAGGAAAAGCACGGCGTCGCGACGGAGCCTGCGCAATGAAGCGGCTATTTACAGCTATCGCCGCGACGTTGGCACTGGCCGGTTGCGATACGGACGAGATCATCGGTCCGAGCTACACTCCCAATCCCTATGTCCAGGTCGAAGCGCATGACTGGACCAAGGACGCCGTCATCTACCAGATGAACACGCGGCAGTTCTCGCCCGAAGGCACGTTCGCTGCCGCGCAAGAACAACTGCCCCGGCTGGCAGAGATGGGCGTCGATATCGTCTGGTTGATGCCGATCCATCCGATTGGGGAGGAGCAACGCAAGGGCGAGTTGGGCAGCCCGTATTCGGTGAAGGATTATCGCGCGATCAATCCCGATCTCGGCACTGAAGAGGAATTTCGCGCCTTCGTGGATGCGGCGCATGAGCTTGGCCTGAAGGTCATTCTCGATTGGGTCGCAAACCACTCGGCATGGGACAATCCGCTCACCGAAGAGCATCCCGATTGGTACCTAAAGACGCCAGAAGGTGACTTCATGCCGCCAGAAGGGACCGATTGGTCTGACGTCGTCGACTTCGACTATTCGAACCCGGCGATGCGCCAGTACATGAGCGAAAGCCTGACCTATTGGGTCCGCGAATTCGATATCGACGGATACCGCGCGGATGTCGCTGGATATGTCCCGCTCGATTTTTGGGAGACTGCCCGCATGGAGTTGGAGGCAGTCAAACCCGTCTTTATGCTCGCCGAATGGCAGACCCGAGACCTGCATGCGCGCGCCTTCGACGCAACCTACGCCTGGGGCTGGAAAGAGGCGATGCAGGAGCTTGTCGCCAATGGCAGCGGGGCAGGGGCAATGCGCGGCTATTATGCAGGGCAGCAAACCACCTGGCCGCGCGCTGCTTACCGAATGACCTACACCGACAATCACGATCAAAATTCGTGGGACGGTGTGGCATCGGATATCTACGGACCGGCCTACGAAGCGGCAATCGCGCTCAGCTTTGTTGGGCCGGGAATGCCCCTGATTTACAACGGGCAAGAGGCCGATCTCGACAAGCAGCTCGAATTCTTCACCAAGGACGAAATCGAGTGGAAGGTCGGCGAGTATGACGCTCTTTTCCGCCAGTTGATCGCACTCAAGACCGAAGAGCGCGCGCTATGGAATGGTGAGCACGGTGCCTTGATGGTCGAGGTGCCGAGCAATGCCAGCGCTGATGTCCTGAGCTTCGTGCGGGGCGGCGCAGGCGAGCGCGTATTTGCCGTGTTCAACCTTTCGCCGCGACCGCAGTCGGTCGAATTCGAATTGGCGCGGCACCATGGCAACTACGTTGATGCGCTGTCAGGTGTCAGCGCAAGGCTCGAGGGTGCAGACGAAGCAATTACACTTGCCCCTTGGGGCTACCGCATCTTCCGTGAGATCGAGTGACCTAGGGTTGCTGGATCACCAGCGTCTGACCCGCGCTGACATTTGGTTGAATCGTTTCTGATCCATCAGGCCATATCACCCGCAATCCGCCTTGCGTGTTCGGGCCGAGGCCGAAAATCTGCTCGGTCGAATTGTGCGAAGTGAAGTTGCTGTTTACGCTCACCATACGGCGTTGCGTGGCGTCCGATATCGTCAGCTCGATGACTGCGCCCACAGCAAATGTGTTGGGAGCCTTCCCGCGCAGCCGCACCTTGATCGTGTTCGCGCCGCTTAGCTGGTTCTCCCAGTAAATAGCGGAGCCGGTCGGCTCAGCCGTCAGCAACAGCACATCGACATCGCCGTCATTGTCGAAATCGTCGCACACGATCCCGCGCCCCTGATCGGTGTCGAGCATGCTCGACGCTTGGGCCGCATCGCTGAACGTCCCGTCGCCCTTGCTCATCCACAGCCGCGACGTGTCATCGACATAGTTGGAGGCCGATGGGTCCTTGCCCGCTTCCCAGCCATTGGTCTGGTAAATGTCGAGCCAGCCATCGGCGTTGAAATCGGCAAAGCACGATCCCCAGCCCCAGCCGCCGGGTTCGACCCCGGATGCGGAGTTCCGCTGGAAGTTCGCCCCGCCGAGATTTTCGAACAAGCGGTTGCCGTTGATCGAGGAGACGAACCAGTCGAAGTCGCCATCATTGTCGAAATCGCCGATCGCGCTACCCATGCCGTTCTCGTCGTCGGGGATGAAACCCACACTGCTGAACATGCCGTTGCCATTATTGACCAGCACCTTTGACCCGCGAAAGTCGGACACCATCAAAATGTCGATGTCGCGGTCGCCATCAATGTCCACGAAGTTGGGAGCGAAAGTGTAGTCGAAATTGGGGCCCAGAACACCAGTCGGTAGTTCGAAGGCGAGCAGATTGGCGATGCCGCTGACTTGGCTGACCGGCGTGAAGCGCGGCGCTCCCGGTGCGCTGTCATTGCGCCAGAGAGTTTCGGTCTCCCCCGGAACCGAAGGATTTCGCGGTGTCCCCCAATGCGCCATTAGTACATCGAGATCGCCATCGGCGTCGTAGTCACCAAGCGCCATCGAGATGGTCTGGGTGGTTGTCGCATTGTCGAAGCCTGAACCAGCGGTCGCGTCGGAAAAGCTGCCAGCGCCATCGTTGAGGAAGAGCTTGGTGGGACCGCTTTCCAGCCCGCCGAGCAAGAGATCGAGATCGCCATCGCCGTCCAGATCGCCGAAAGTCGGCCCACTGTGTCGACCATTGACGCCAGCGCCGAGCGTGAAGGCGAGCCCCGCTGGCACCGCCCGTTCCTCGAACCGGGCACCGCCTTGGTTTACATAAAGCAGGTTGGGGCCGTTATCACCGCGCGTGACGAACACGTCGAGGTCGCCATCATTGTCGATATCGCCAGAGGCCGCACCGCCCGCGAACTGTGCGACCATCGGGTTGAGTCCGGCGCCGAAGCCGAAACTATGCACCACCTGCATCTGCGCCGTGCGATTGGCGAACGTGGTGTTGGCACCAGCGGGCAATGTCGCTGTCGTCTGTGTCGGCGAAGGCGTGGGCGTCGGCCCGCCGCCACCGATTGCGGCTCCTGCCGGAGCGGGCGCGTTGTCTTCTCCCCCGCAAGCGCTCAAAGCCAGCGCGCAAGCACAACCTGCCAGCAATTTCGTCATGCGGATGGTGGTCGCCATGTGATCCCCTCGCGGCGGCTTGATCCCGCAAACCGTCCTTCTGTGCAAAAATTTGCATAGTTTTCACTTGGAGAAAAGAGGGAAATTCATATTATGCGCGACCGAGAGTGCAAATATTTGCAGGATTTTGCAGAAGAGCCTGCGGGAGAGAGAGAAATGCTGGGATCATGGATGAAACTTGCCGCTGCGCTGGTGCTTGGCCTGACGGCGTTCGGACCGCTTCACGCAGGGACTCTCGAAGTCTCGTCTCCCGATGGAAATATCACCGTAGCCGTATCGGACGAAGGCGGACACGCGACCTACACAGTTAGCTATGGCGGTGAGGTCGTGATGGAGCCCGCGCGGCTTGGGCTGCTGTTCGCCGATCATCACGGGTTCGAGGACGGCCTTGAGATCAGGGGTACGGCAGACGTCACCACGACCGACGAAACCTGGGAGCAACCCTGGGGCGAGCGGCGATTGGTGCGCAACCACTACAATGAATTGCGGGTAGGATTTATTCCCAAGGAGGGGCCTGCGCGTGCGATGGTTGTGGCTTTCCGTGTCTTCGATACGGGCCTCGGCTTTCGTTATGAGCTGCTACCGACCGAGGCGCTCGCAGGCGATATCCGGATCACCGATGAACTGACGCAATTCAGCATTGGCGGCGATGCCGATGCATGGTGGACGCCCAGCCGGCAGTTCAATCGCTACGAATACATCTATCGCACCGGCAAGGCGGCTGTGGTCGACGACGCGCACACTCCGGTGACTTTCCGCCAGCCGAACGGGCTGCACATTTCAATCCACGAAGCGGCATTGGTCGATTACTCGGGCATGTCGCTGCTTGCGCTCCGTCCCGGCAGTTTCGAAGCAGAGCTGCGTGCTGGATCGGACGGTATCAAGGTGCACACCAAGGCTCCGTTCAAGTCTCCATGGCGTACGATCCAGATTGCGCCCGATGCTCCGGGATTGATCAATTCCGACATCATTCTCAATCTCAACGAGCCCAACAAGCTGGGCGACGTCTCTTGGGTGGAACCCGGCAAATATGTCGGCATCTGGTGGGCCATGCATATTCGCGAGCGGACCTGGGGCAATGATGGCATCCATGGAGCCACGACCGAAGAAACAAAGCGCTATATCGATTTCGCTGCTGAACACGGATTTTCAGGCGTGCTGGTCGAGGGCTGGAACATCGGCTGGGATGGCGACTGGTTCAACAATGGTGAGCTGTTCAACTTCACACAGGCCTACCCCGATTTCGATATCGAGGAACTGGGCGCCTATGCGCTTTCAAAGGGCGTGCGGCTGATTGGCCACCATGAGACCAGCGGCAATATCGCCAATTACGAAGCGCAGATGGAAGATGCCTTCGACCTCTATGAGCGGGTCGGCGTGCGGCAGGTCAAGACGGGCTATGTCGCTGACGCGGGCGATCTTGTCCGCTATGATGACGATGGAGTGAAGCAATATGAGTGGCACGACAGCCAGTTTCAGGTCGGCCACCACCTGCGCGTCGTTGAAGCGGCTGCGAAGCGCAAAATCTCGATCAACGCACATGAGCCCGTCAAAGATACCGGCCTGCGCCGGACCTATCCCAACTGGATGACGCGCGAAGGTGCACGCGGGATGGAATTCAACGCATGGGGCACGCCCCCGAACCCGCCCGAACATATCTCGATCCTTGCTTATACGCGGATGCTGAGCGGCCCGATGGATTTCACGCCGGGCATTTTCAATCTCCGCCCGAACGAGAAGCCGCCAGTGCGTGAGGATATGCAGCGCGGTGATGCGTCCAACCGTCCGCAAACGACGCTGGCCAAGCAGCTTGCTCTTTATGTCGTGCTCTATTCGCCGCTCCAGATGGCTGCGGACCTGCCTGAACATTATGAAGAGCGTATGGACGCTTTCCAGTTCATCAAAGATGTCGAGGCAGACTGGGAAGACAGTATCGCTCTGCAAGGTGAGGTCGGCGAATATGTCGCTATCGCGCGGCAAGGGCGTGAGAGCAAAGAGTGGTTCCTCGGCGCAGTCACCGATGCGACGCCGCGCGAGCTTTTGATCCCGCTCGATTTCCTCGAGGAGGGCAAGAGCTACACGGCTCAGATCTACCGCGACGGCGCGAATGCGCACTGGGATACGAACCCGTATGATTACGTCATTGAGGAGATGCAGGTCACGTCGGCAAGCAAATTGGATGCAGCACTCGCATCCTCGGGCGGTATCGCCGTCAGGTTTGTGCCAAACTGAACAGAAGAGAGATGATGGTCGGGGAGACTGGATTCGAACCAGCGACCCCCTGTACCCAAAACAGGTGCGCTACCAGGCTGCGCCACTCCCCGACACTCATCTCATCGCGTTCGCACCGCCATGACGAAATGGTGGGCCCGGCAGGACTCGAACCCGCGACCTAGCCGTTATGAGCGGCCAGCTCTAACCAACTGAGCTACAGGCCCACAGGTCACTTCGAGCGAACGAGGTCGCCCTCTACAGACACGTTCTTCGAGATACAAGCACCAAACCAGCAGAATCGTGTCGATTATCGCAGAACAGAGGCCTGAATGTCGGAAACAGTCGCTGTTCGCACCTCGCGTTTGTCCAAATAGGCGTAAATCTGGCGCAGCCAATCATAGACGCGCTCCACCTCTTCGGGCGTTTTGGCATATGGGGTTTTGCCCGGCGCAAGTGTGGGGCTGTGTAGCGAAAGTACGAGCAGCGGCAGATCGCTGTCGAGCGCGATATCGATCCCGCGGATTGCCTCTTGCGCAGTTACTCCTTCGGGTGTGAGTGCGATCCGTTCCAGCAGGCCCAGCTTTGAAAACCCGGCAAAGAAAGTGGGAATATGGCGCTGCATCCTGTGCAATTGCTTGCCCAGTTGTCGCAGGATACCCCAGTATGAACTCGTGATCGGCAATTCCAGCACCGTGCGCTCTGCATCGGCCCAATAGGGTGCGAGCGGGTGGTAAGTGTAGTCAGGTCCGCCATCCTCGCTGTAGTCGAATAGGCTGCGCACAGACGTATCAATGCCGATGCCGGCCTTGCGGAGATTGCCGACCGTTTCTGCACCCAGGCCATAGCGACCGGCGCGGTACGCGGCAGCAGGCGCGCCGAATGCAGTTTCGATTGCGGCGATCAAAGCATCGAATTTCGCGCGTTCCAGATCAGTCGGTAGGTTGCCTGCATAGGAATTGCGCTGCGTGATCTCTTCATCAAATGGGGGATTTACCCACGTGTGCAATTGCGCGCCAAGGTCGGCCATGCCGCGTCCAACAGCGTCGCCGATGATCTCGACCGCGAGCGGCTCCTGAGTGATCGGATAGTCCACCAGATAAAGCGGATGCGCGCCGATTTCTTCGCACGTCTTCTGAAACCGGGCGATTTGCCCGATATGCTCCATCCCATAGCCATCGCGGCGGAAAGGGGCGTCCCAGTCAAATTCCTCTTCGGTGTCGACTGTCAGGATGACGCGCTGACCGAAATCCTCGGCAAATTTCGCGAACCCGCTCGGCGCAGCAGGGGAGAGCAACGAAGCGTCTGTCACGGACAGGTCCGCTGACTGAATCTTGTGACATGTCGTAAGCTATGCACAATCCCACCAATCCTTGAGCGTAGCTGCAGTGTGCCGGACGGCAATCATCCCGATTGGCTAAGGGCGGCGTCCTGCGCGGTCAAGAGCGGTAGAGCAAGACGCAGTACCTCATCCTCAACGATAAGCGATCCGCCGGCCGCTCGGGCCTCTGCACGCGCGAGACGCAGGCTGAACCCGGCACCGAAAAGTCCTGAATTGATGGCCGTTGTGGCGGGTTTTATATCGGCTGTGAAAATGTCATCCTCCGCGATCAGCGCAGCCGGTAGTTCGCAGCTCAAAACAGCTTCGCTGAGCTTGGCTTCAATCGTCGCATGCAGCAACTCGCCAGAAGCGCATGCGCCGCCTAGCGTGGCGAGCAGGCGCCAGATGACAGCTTCCGCCTCCTCAGGGTCGACCGCTATCAGGGAATCAGCCTCGTCGAGATCTGCTGCCTCAAAATCGATACCGGACATGCGCGCACCCAGCACCTGCCCGATCTGACGCACAGTGCGCTCGACAAGCTCGACTAGATCGCAGCTTCCCTTTTCAATCTCGATCGCACCCGTTTCCAGCCTCGCCAACCGATCAAGCGATTCAAACCCCGACAGGATGCGCGCGGCATCGGCTGCGATGGCAGCGGCTAGCGCGCGGTAATCATGCGGTGCCGGGCCGAAAAGCTGCTGCTGAATTACCTCTGCATAACCTTGAACGGCAGTAACCGGCGTGCGCAATTCGTGCAGCAGTTGACGGATTCGGTCCGCCTCGCGCGCTGCGGCGGTTGATAGGGTCCAATCCGATGCGTCGCGGCGGAAACGGCCAAGATAGCCGGAAAAGCTGCCATCGTCATCAAAGTCGGGCTGGGCATCGATGATCCATTTGCCTGCGATCGCGGCGGCGCCCGATAGTTCTATCATCGCAGCGCTTATCGGTTGGCGGCGTGTGAAAGAACGTTCGAATGCGGTTTCATCGTCATATCCGCCGAGCACAGGGGGCCGGCCCAGCCGCGTGCCGATTACCATCGGTGCGACTTCGCTTTCGGCCCAGTTGATGCGTCCCGCGGCGTCCGCGGTAAACCCGAAGCTTTTGATCCGCCGGTCAGATGTGTGCGATACATCACCTAGCGGTAGGCGCGGTGATCTCTCGGTATCAGTGGGCGAAAGGTCACGGGTTCGTCTGAACTGGGCAATCCGCTCAACCAGGGCAGAGATTTCACTGCGCCCCGGATCGGTGTTCTCACCCGCCGGGACCGGGCCGGGTGCGCCAAGATCCTCCAGCTCTTCGGGCAAATCCGAATGAACATCTGCCTCCTCAGTCGCAGCGTATGGCGCTGAACTGGCCGCTTCCGTTTCGGCCCCCTCCGGTCGTGGCAGCCCGCGATCATGCACCCCCAGCCGGTCGAGGATATTTTCAGCATCGACCGGCAAATCCTTGCGAAGGCGCAAAAACCCCCGCGCCCGCACCGGCAGTCTGGGGATCAGAGCCTTCCAGTCCTCGGAAGTAAGCTGGGCGCGTTCCAGCGCGGCTGAGGCAATCTCAGGTTCCTGATCGGCGAGATGCGCTGCCAGATCAGCGCTGCGAAAGCGCCAGCCGGGCTCGCGCACAATACGCGCTCGATCAGCCGCTGGTATGTCCTCTGCCAGTTTGGACATGCGTAGCCATGCTGCCGCAATCAGGCTTTGGCTGCGATTGTCGGCGCTCGCAAATTTTCGATTGCCCAGAATATCGAGCAACTGCCTGAATTGTGTGCGAGCGCCCGCATCGCTTGTGGCGCGTTGGCGCAGCACAGTTGCGAGGCGATCGTCGAAGAACATTCAGGCTCCAGCTGGATTGGCAACCAAGGTTTGGGCGCGCACCATGCTTCGGACGCACCGATTCTGATTGTAGCATTTACACCATCTGCCAATTGATACGTCAGAACACTCAGCCTGCGTTGCAAAGCGGGACAATTGCTGGCAAACCTAATTTTGTTGTGCGTAACCGTACGTTTTCGAGTAGGTTCTTACGCATCATAACACAGGATTTCAGCACCCGGATGGATTCGGGTCGTAATTGCTTCGGGGAGAGCATCGCGCATGGCAAATCTGGATGAGATCGACAAACGGTTGCTCGCCGAGTTGCAGGCAGAGGGCAGGGTCACCAATGTCGAGCTTGCGCAGCGAGTGGGGCTGACAGCGCCGCCTTGCCTGCGCCGCGTTCGCGGGCTTGAAGAAGAAGGTGTCATCCGCGGCTATCACGCCGATCTCGATCCGTCGAAGCTTGGGTTCGCCATCACCGTTTTCGCAATGGTCAGCCTCAAAAGTCAGGCTGAAAGCGCTCTGCGCGAATTTGAAGAGCATATGGCGAAACTGCCCGAAGTGCGCGAATGCCATATGCTCAACGGTGAGATCGACTTCATTCTGAAAATCGTGAGCCAAGACCTTCAGAGTTTTCAGGAATTCCTTACAGGAAGCCTTACGCCTGCACCCAATGTTGAAAGCGTGAAGACATCGCTGACGATCCGCACATCGAAACAGGTGCCCGGCGTTCCTCTCTAGCAGGAGCGAGATATGAGTGAAGCACAGCGTCATCCCGGCCCCGTTTCCGGGCGTTGCCTGTGCGGCGGTGTAACTATCACTCTCACTCAAACCCACTGCGAGATTGACGTGTGCCATTGCGAGATGTGCGCCAGATGGGGCGGAGCGATGTATGCCGGTGTTGAGGCGGATGGCTTCGAAGTCGGCGGTGAAGATCTGATTTCGGTCTACCAGTCGAGTGACTGGGCCGAGCGCGCCTTTTGCAGCCGATGTGGATCAAACCTGTGGTATCGTTTCCTGCCAACCGGAAATCGCACTTTCCTTGCCGGGTTGTTCGACCTGCCGAAGGGGTTCAGCATCAAGCAACAGATATTCGTCGATGAAAAACCCGATTGGTACGACCTGGCGCAAGTAAGCGCGATGAAGACTGGCCCGGAGATTATCGCCGAAGCCGAGGCCGCCGGTTTCAGTTTTGACTGACTGGAGAAGCGCGCGCGCATGATTGAAGAGCCGCCCTATGTGCCGCCAACGGAACCACAGGTTGCTGAGGTCGAGAGCGTCCAACCGCGCCTTCCAACTGAAAAGCGAGCGGACGGGTCGCTTGTGATTGACCTGAAACCGCTTGCCCCGCTCCCGACAGAGTGCGTGGAAGAAGAGCCGGACCCGCTTAATCCGGAAATCATCGTCTGCCGCCGTTCGGAAACTTCACCGCGGCTTGGTCCGAACTACGGGCCGACTGCTGACGAAATCGATTTCGCCAGCGCAATTCCCCGTGCCCGCCTGAAATTGAGCGAGGATGCAGAGGCGCAGGCGAATGTTATCAACAAGGGCGTCGGCGGCTTCAACGCGAACGGCGCCGAAGTCCGGGTGAAGATCGACTTTTAGCGGTTCAGTGGAGCTTGAGACGAGGGCGCACCACGCGGTTGACCCGCCCGATCATCATCAATCCTGTACCCCGCAGCCACCCGTGAATGCCCAATAAATGCAGACGGTAGAGCGACGTATAGATCAGCCGCGCCATCCTGCCTTCGACAGCCAGACTGCCGCCGACCAGATTGCCCATCAGGCTGCCCACGGTCGAAAACCGGCTGAGCGAGATCAGCGATCCCTTGTCCTGATATTTGAAACTCTTGAGTTTTTTGCCCTTCAGCGAGCGGACGATGTTGTCATAGACCGTCCCCGCCATCTGGTGTGCAGCTTGCGCACGCGGCGGGATTGGTGTGTCTTGCCCTTCGGGAATGAAAAACGCGCAATCGCCCAGAGCAAATATGCGGTCATCGCCGAGCGCCTGCATCGTTGGCCGAACCTTGATCTGGTTACGCGGATTGGTTTCCAGACCAAGTTCTGACAGAAACTCGGCGCCCTTCACGCCCGCTGCCCAAACCATCAGATCGGCGTCGATCCGTTCGCCAGAGCTCGTAATCATCGCGCGCGAGCGGGCTTCGATCACTTGGGTATCGCATTTGACTGTCACGCCCAGCTCTTCAAGCTCGTGCTTCGCGGCCTTGGCAAGCTTTTCGGGCAGGGCCGGCAGGATCCGCGGCCCCGCTTCCAGCAAGGTGACATTGAGGCGGCTCTCGTCAAACACCTCCAGCCCGTAATGGCGCAGGGCACCCGCAGCGTTGTAAAGCTCGGCGGCCAATTCAACGCCCGTTGCGCCGCCGCCGACAATGGCGACCTTCACCTGTTCGTTCGCCATGGGGTTCGCCATCATGGCGCGGCTGACCCGCAGGCAATGATTCAGCAATTTGGTGCGAAATTTGTCTGCCTGATCGCGGCTGTCGAGATAGATCGAGTGTTCCTTTACACCCGGCACACCAAAATCGTTCGAAACCGATCCGACCGCCAGCACGAGATAATCGTAGCGAATTTCATGCCCGGCGATGATTTCGGCGCCGCTGTCATCATGGACGGGGGCAAGGCTGATTGTCCGGTTTTCGCGGTCAATCCCATCAAGGCTGCCCTGAAAAAAGCGGTAGCCCCAGCGATAGCAATGGCCGCGATAGCCCACCTCATCCAGATTGGCATCGAGCGACCCAGCCGCCACTTCATGCAGCAGCGGTTTCCAGATGTGGCTGAGGTTCTTGTCGACCAGGATGATATCGTGGTTCTTGCGCCCGAACTTAGCGCCCAGTTTGCGAACCAGCTCCAGACCGCCTGCGCCGCCGCCAACCACAACAATCTGCGTTTTGCGATTGGGGCCAATGCCCGAGGTGCGCGCATTGAGCGGTGCAGATATTGCTGCACCTGCACCGGCTGTTTCCAATGCTTCAAGTTCTGGGACGGATTGGTGCTTCACCCTTGCGTAACGCGCAAGTGCTGAATTGGTGCCTGCATGCCGAGCGAAAAGTAACCGGGTGCTCTGATCGCCAGCTTATCCCTCCCGCTCAGCCAGCCACTCTTCGAGCCACTTGATCGAATAATCGCCATGCAACACGTCATTCTGCTTCAAGAGTTCCTGATGCAGCGGGATGTTGGTCTTTACGCCTTCCACAACCATTTCTTCCAGCGCGCGCCTCAGCCGCATGATGCAGCCTTCGCGGTTCCGGCCATAAACGATCAGCTTGGCAATCATGCTGTCGTAGTAGGGCGGAATGGAATAGCCTGCATACAGCCCGGAATCGACCCGCACATGCATGCCGCCAGCCGGGTGGTAATACGTAACCTTGCCGGGTGAGGGAGCGAAGGTGAACGGGTCTTCGGCATTGATGCGGCATTCAATCGCGTGACCTTTAAACTCAAGGTCTTCCTGCGCCACAGATAGAGGCTTGCCAGCGGCAATACGGATTTGCTCGCGGACCAGATCAACGCCGGTGATCGCCTCTGTCACAGGGTGTTCAACCTGAAGCCGGGTGTTCATCTCGATAAAGTAGAACTCGCCGTTTTCCCACAGGAACTCGATCGTCCCCGCGCCGCGATAACCCATATCGCGCATCGCCTTTGAGCAAACCTCACCCATGCGCATGCGTTCTTCGTGGCTGATGACCGGTGAAGGCGCTTCTTCGAGGACTTTCTGATGGCGCCGTTGCAGTGAGCAATCACGCTCACCCAGATGGATCGCATTGCCATTACCATCACCGAACACCTGAAATTCGATGTGGCGCGGATTGCCGAGATATTTCTCGATGTAGACAGTCGCATCGCCAAAAGCGGATTTCGCCTCGTTACCGGCGGCCTGCATCAGGCTGGCGAGCTTGTCCTCGCTCTCGCACACCTTCATGCCGCGCCCGCCGCCGCCCGATGCAGCTTTGATGATTACAGGATAACCTATTTCGGCTGCGATCTTCTTGCCCTCTTCAGGGTCGGAAACCGCGCCGTCAGAGCCGGGGACAAGCGGGAGTCCCAGATCGCCAGCGGTTCTTTTCGCCTGAACCTTGTCACCCATTGTGACGATATGTTCAGGCTTTGGCCCGATCCACTTGATATCGTGCGCTTCGACGATTTCGGCAAACTTGGCGTTTTCGGAAAGAAAACCGTAGCCGGGATGGATCGCGTCCGCGCCGGAAACCTCCGCTGCAGAGATGATCGCTGCGTGATTGAGATAGCTATCGGTTGCCGAGGGCGGGCCGATGCACACGGCGTGATCGGCGAGGCGCACATGCATCGCATCGGCATCGGCGGTCGAATGTACCGCGACCGTCTCAATCCCCATTTCGTGGGCCGCACGGTGGATGCGCAAAGCGATTTCGCCGCGATTGGCGATCCGGATGCGGGTGATACTCATGCAGGGCCGCTTATGCGATCACGACGAGCGGCTGGTCGAATTCGACCGGCTGGGCGTTGTCTACCAGAATGGCTTTGATTGTGCCCGATTTGTCGGCGGTGATCGGGTTCATCACTTTCATCGCCTCGATAATCAGCAGTGTATCGCCTTCACTCACACTGTCACCAACATTGGCGAAGTTCGCCGCGCCCGGTTCCGGCGCAAGGTAAACTGTGCCAACCATGGGTGATTTCATCGCATCAGCATGGACTTCTGCTGCGGGCTCAGATGCTGGTGCGGGCGCCGCTGCTGCCGGAGCCGGCGCGGCGGCAGGTGCGGCGATTGGCGCTGGCGCGGTTACAGCCGATGTCGCAACTGCGCCGCGCGACACGCGGATCTTGCGGTCGTCGTCTTCGACCTCGATTTCGGTCAAGCCGGTTTCATTGAGCAATTCGGCAAGCTCGCGAACGAGAGCGGAATCGATATTCATGCCGGAAGATTTCCCGGCGGCAGGCTTCTTAGTAGCCATGCATACCCCTTATCTAGTTTCGAGCGTGACTATTCACGCGAATTGCGGCTGGCAAGTGGCAATCGCACCAATTTCTACAAGTCAGACCTCGCCTGACGCTACGGCTTCGAGTGCGATGCGATAGGATTCCGCTCCGTGACCCTCCACGGTTCTGACAGCACCCATCCCGACAAAAGACGTATGGCGAAACTCCTCACGCGTCTTGGGGTCGGACAGATGCACCTCGACCACCGGCGTTGATATTGCCTTGATCGCATCGAGCAGCGCAATCGAAGTGTGGGTGTAGGCCGCAGCATTCAGCAGCACAGCACGCGCGCCTTCCGCTTGTGCTTCATGCAGCCAATCGACCAGCATGCCTTCGTGGTTGGTCTGACGCATTTCTATCGCAAAGCCCAATTCGCGCGCGCGGTCCTCCAGCATTCCGGCTATCTCATCGAGCGTGGTCGATCCATAGATCTCCGGCTCGCGCAGGCCCAGCAAATTGAGGTTGGGGCCGTTCAGGACGTAAATGGTTTCGGTCATTGGAGCGGGAATAGCGCCAAGATGGTCAGCGCGGAAGCCTGTCATCGAGAATCCGCGCAGCTGGGCCTAGCGGACAGAATTGCAAAACAGCTGAAGCAATTTGGCAATCAAAGCAGCGGCTGGGGCAATTTTGACTGCAATATAGCGCTCTAGAAAAACAGGTTAGCTAACTGGTCCAAGTATCAAATATTTGGAGGGGCAATAATTACAAGCATTCCTTCGCCAGTTTGTGCTACATCGAAATTTAAGAGTTGCACAAAGGGGGGAAGTGATGACTTGTATTTGCGATAGCGAGTGGACAATTGCACGCGGCACGTTGAAGCAGGATGGCGATGCTGTCGAACAGATGATCTCGCCGCACACCAGCGGAAAATTTGCCTCAACGCCCAGGATTGTGGTCATGCATTACACCGCAGGCGGGTCGGCGCGTTCCTCGGCAAACTGGTTCAAAAACAGAAATGCCTCCGCATCGGCCCACGTCGTGATCGGGCGCGACGGGACTGTTATCCAGTGCGTGTCTTTTGAGAAGGTCGCCTGGCATGCAGGTCGATCGCGGTGGGGCGGCATTACCGGCCTCAACCGCCATTCGATCGGGATTGAGCTCGCCAATTGGGGGCCGCTCAAATCCTCGGGCAATGGGTGGACGTCTCACACAGGCGCGCGCATCGCTGATCCGTTTATAGGTGCGCATCGCAACGGCAATCCCGATGGTTCGCGCAGGGATATTGGATGGGAAGCGTACTCTGAGGAGCAGATGGCGTCTGCGCGAGGAGTGGTTCAGGCGCTAGCGGAAAAGTACGGGATTAACGAGATCGTCGGTCACGATGATATCGCGCCGGTACGCAAACACGATCCCGGACCCGCATTCAATATGACCGCCTTTCGCAATGCGATACTCGACACGCGCAGCGACGATGGTGATGCGGCCGCTACCGTCAACGCCGAAAGCGGCCTCAATTTGCGCTCCGGGCCGAGCACCAGCCACGATGTTGTGACCAAACTCGCCCACGACACCAAGATTGAATTGCTAGGGGAAGACGGGGTCTGGCTGGAAGTGACGTCGCTCAAAGCCGGCGGAACGCCTGACAAAACCGGCTGGGTACACGGACACTATGTCACGCGCTGAGGGTATGTGTGCCTATCGCTCGACACCTTTGACCTTACCCCACTGACGGGCCGCAGTATAGCCGAGATAGCCGGTGCCAAACAGGGCGTAGAGCGGCTCTGGCAGGCCGTTGAGATAGGCATTCATGCCTGCGGCGATTTCACGCGCGGCGGGCGGATTGAATGCGGCCAGAACGCCCATCGGCAGGGCCCACAAGATCATCACATACATCACATAAAGAAAGCTTGGCCGTGCGCGGCTAGTCCATGGATCATGGGAACCGGCCTCTGCGACAATGGCCTTTAACCGCGTTTCAATCAGGTCCATCTCCTGCGTGCCTTCGAGCTTGAGCAATTCAAGCTTGGCTTTCGCGCGAGCTTCTTTGTCAGGAATAATTTTGTCGATGATTGAGGTGATCGGTCCGATCAGGGATTCAATGATTGCCATGTGCCGCGCTCCTGTTCTGAGTCGCGAGGCAAGTAACCAAATTGGTTCATGTAGGAAAATTATTTCACCATTAATGCGGCTTAGAAAGAACCCTCAATGTCAAACGAATAGATGACGCCGAACTTGCGGTCGCGCACTTCGGTGACATCGACCGTGCCGGCCAGTCGATCAAGAAAGATCGTGCGATCAAACCGGTCTCGCTGATCCAGCAAGTTGCCAACTCGCAAGCGGGCGGTCATCCCGAACACGTCCTTGTGCTCAACAAATACCCGCCCAAACCCGGGCGTGTCGAGCGAGCGCGCGATTTCGCCGAGGCGGACATTTGGCTCGCGTTCGTCATAGCGAAACACCGCACCCGCTGCCCATGGAGTGCCGAAGAAATCCTGGCGCAACTCAATATCGAACTCGACAAGTTCATTGTTCGATATGGCCCGCGGCGTGCCAAACAATGGGTCCAGCACCTCGCTGTCAGTGTACTCAAGCTCCGCATCGAGCCGCAGGCCGCGCACGCCGAGCGGATCGAATAGAAGCGTTATCTCTCCTTCCAGGCCGCTGCGGGTCGCGGAATCGATGTTACCGGGTGCCTCGCCGCCGCCAGCAATCGGGATCTGATCGACAATGTCGCTGATCTCTTCGTGGAACAGACGCAGGTTCAACGATCCCAGTGCACCGAAGCTCTGGGTCGCTTCAGCTTCGAAAAGCCAGCTTTGTGGCGGAACCAGATTGGCGTTTGTCACATCGACCCGGTCCTGGTTGAGATCGGCCGTTGCGATGAAATCAAAAAAGCTGAGCTGGCCAACCACCCGCTCGATCCGGCCTGACAGGTTCAAAGTGCTGTTTGCTTTCCAGTCAAACGCAGCAAAGCCTTTGGGCCGGTAGAAACTGCGGGTGAGGCCCTGTGTTCCGGTCTGGCTGATTTTGGAATATTCCCCGCCGAGCGAGAGCTGCATCTGCAAATTGTCGGTCAGGGCGCGGCCATAAGTGACGCTGGCTTCCGCGCGGTCTTCGTCGACGCGGGCGCTCGCACCATCGAAATCAACCGGTTGAAGCGCGCCTGCCGCGTCCCGCGCTTCCAGCGCGGAATCGATTTCCAGGTAATTCGTCACGCCCTCAAGCGCGAACTGAAGATCGCCGCCAAGCCCGCCAAAACTGAATTCCGCCCGGCCGATGGTCTCTCCCTCTTCGGCGTCGCGTTCGAACCGTGAACCTTCAGGTGCGCCGTCATCCGCAAAAGTGGTTATGACTGAGGAAACAGTAGGGCTATCTTCAAAGCGGTGAAAGGCGATCAGCTTTAATGTGCCCGGACCGAAGCCAAAACTGTAATCGGCGCCCGCTTCGAAATTGAATTCATCTTCGCGCGAACGGAAAATTCGTGAACGATCGACCGGCGATCCAATACCTGTGCGCTCCGATATTTCGCGATTACGCGATATGTTGGCGCCCACTTGTCCCGTCAGGTTCAGAATGTTTCCGTTGCTTGCCTCGCGTGCGTAGGAGCCTGAGAGAACCGGTCTGTCGCTGTTGAAATTGGCGATTTCATCGCGGGTGTCGATCAGATTGCCCAGGGCATCGAAGACGAATTCAACGCCCTGATTGCCGCGCCGCCCTGCATCATTTTCAAGGCTCAGCGTCCACTCCGAGTTTTCGCCGCCCCCGGCAAGGCTGACCTGACCATCACCCCATCGGAAGGGGACGCCGAAGCTACGCCATTCGGCTGACCAGCGAAACTGACCTGCGATCCCACCGGTCGAGCTGGTGATGACATTCAGCACCTGACCCGTAAGGCCGCCGATATCGAGGCTTGCTCCATCGACGATTTCTAGCCGCACGACTTCTTCGGCCGGGATACGCTGAAGCGCCTCTACGGGGCCGTTCGATTTGCCGGAAATGCGCTGGCCATTGATGATGACATTTGTGTCAGCTTGACCAAGGCCGCGGTCGCCTCCGCCCGAGCGGATCGAGAAACCTGGGATCTGCTGAGCCATGTCGAGCGCGTTGCGAGGCGCAAAATTCTCAAAATCCGCAGGCGTAAACACACGGCGGGTGCGCGACGATCCGGTTTGTGTTGAACCTTCAGGACCTTCCGCACGCATTTCGGACGAAATATCCGCGTAGCGTTCTTCGGCTGAAAGCGGCGCCGCGCAGAAAGTGGCGAGCGCAGCAGACGCACACAGGAGGTGTCGGAAGATCATAAGGTCAGTCAACGTCGCAGTCCCGCGCAAGTTCCGTGCGGGGCCATGAACAATCATTACCGAAACGCAATCGTCATGCGGCGAGCGTGGCATGGTGTCCGATAAACGATGTTGAATGAAAATCTCCACTGGTCGGGAAGACAGGATTCGAACCTGCGACCCCCACACCCCCAGTGTGATGCGCTACCAGGCTGCGCTACTTCCCGTGTCCAGTGGAGGCGCGCGCTATAGGGGCAGGTTCAAGGGCTTGCAAGCATCATCCTCACGCTGGGTTTTTCATCGGCATCGTGCACTCGCATACGCACGTCGATTGCCGGGCGCTTGCAATGCTGCTAACCGCGCCCACTTACATGGGATGTAGGGGGAAAATGCCGCGCTGGGTTGCGCAGGTGTCTTCGGCCCGGCTCAAGTAGATTATGATATTCATTAAGACGGGTTCGAAGATACATGTTTGATATTCTCGCCGCAGCCGGCGGCGCCGCCGGTGAAGCTCCACCAGCCTGGATAAACTGGCTGCCGATCATCGGCATGGTGCTAATCTTCTGGTTCCTGATCATCCGCCCGCAGATGAAGCGGACGAAGGAGCATCAGGAGAAAGTCGCAGGCCTTAAGAAAGGTGATCAGGTGATCACGCAGGGCGGATTGCTGGGCAAGGTTATGAAGATCGATGAGACCTATGCCGAGCTGGAAATCGCCCAGGGTGTGCGCGTAAAGGCAGTCAAACACACTATTGGCGATGTTATCCCCAAAGGCGGCACTCCGGCAAACGATTGACGTTAGCGCTCAACCGTTCAGCACACTTCAAGACATAATCACCGAGATAAACGGCAATGCTCGAATTTCCCCTCTGGAAGAAGATTTGGCTCTGGGTCATCACCCTGATTGCCGTCGCGGCAGCGATCCCTTCGCTGTACAGCGCAACCGGCAATGACTGGCCCGAAAGCCTGCCATCTCCGACCGTAAACCTTGGACTGGACTTGGCTGGCGGCTCGCACCTGTTGCTCGAGGCGGAGGCTGATGAAGTCGCAGTCCAACGGCTCGAGAACATGGAAGAGGCTGTTCGCGCAGCCATGCGCAATGCCGAACCGCGCATTCGGATCGGTGACATATCGACTGCGGGCGGCGAGCTGTCTTTCATGCTCGACGATGTAAGCGATATCGACCGGGCCCGCGGCATTTTGGAACCGATGATGCAGGGTCAAAACCTTGTGCGGGAATGGGATCTCGCCGTGGTCGATACCCAGCGCATGGTGCTGACCCCGACGCAAAGCGGGATCGACACTGCCATCAACGACGCGATGGAGAGCGCGACGGAGGTGGTTCGCCGCCGAATCGACGAGCTGGGTACACGCGAGCCGACGATTATCCGCCAGGGTGACACCCGTATCGTGGTTCAGGTGCCGGGCCTTGAAGACCCGCAAGCGCTCAAGGAACTGCTTGGCAAGACCGCGCAGCTTGAATTCAAGATGGTCGATGATCAGGCGCTGATCACCAATACCCAGGCAGGCATTGCTCCTCCGGGAAGCCAGATTTTCCCGTTTGCCGATGGAAGCGACTTCGAAGGCCAATCGGTCGCAGTTAAGCGGCTGGGCGGCATTCGCGGCGATAGCCTTACCGGTGCGCAATCGGGTGTCGATCCGCAGACCAATGAAAGCGTCGTCAACATCCAGTTTGACCAGCAGGGCGGACAGAAGTTTGCCCAACTTTCCACTCAGAATGTCGGCAAGCAATTCGCCATTATTCTAGACGGCGAAGTGCTTTCAACGCCGGTTTTCCGGGAGCCGATCCTGGGCGGCGCAGCCCAGATTTCAGGCAGCTTTACGGCTGACAGTTCCAATGCTCTGGCCATTCAGCTGCGTTCTGGCGCTTTGCCTATACCCCTGACTGTGATCGAGGAGCGCACCGTGTCTGCAGAACTCGGTCAGGATTCGATCGAGCGGGGCATGCTTGCAATGCTTATCGGCAGCCTGGCGGTTGTTGCGCTGATGATTGCGACCTACGGGCGGTTTGGCGTTTATGCGACGATTGCACTGGTCTTCAACGTTCTGATTCTGCTGGGCCTGATGGCAGGGCTCAACACCACGCTGACATTGCCCGGTATCGCCGGTTTTGTGCTGACAATCGGTGCTGCGGTTGATGCCAACGTGCTCATCAATGAGCGTATTCGTGAAGAGCGCAAACGTGGCCGCCGCGTCATCGCTGCGGTGGAGAACGGGTACAAAGAGGCCAGCCGCGCAATCTACGATGCAAACATCACCAACTTTATCGCCGGTGTGCTGTTGTTTATGTTTGGCACCGGGCCGGTTCGCGGTTTTGCCGTCGTGCTCGTGCTGGGCCTCTTTACCTCGGTCTTCACGGCAGTGACGCTGACGCGCATGTGGGTCGCGGGGTGGCTGCGCAGCAAACGCCCCAGCGATATCAACGTATAAGGAGGACGATATCATGAAACTTCTCAAACTCGTCCCCGCAGACACGAACATCAAATTTCTGAAACTGCGTGTTCCTTTCTTCATTCTCAGCATCGTGTTGATCTTGGGGAGCTGGGCTGCGGTCCTGACACAGGGTCTGAATTATGGCGTCGATTTCGCTGGTGGTCAGGAAGTGCGGCTTACCTTTACCGAGCGTCAAGAGGCCCCGATTGCCGAGCTGCGCCAATCGGTGGGCAATCTTGGCTACGGAACGCCGGTGGTTCAGGAATTCGGCGCGCCGAATGTGGTTTCAATTCGTGTTCCCTTGCCTGCAGAGGTAGAGGAAACACCCGGCGCTGCGACGGAGATTGGCAACCAGGTCATATCCATGATCGAGGGCGAATATCCAGGTGTGCGCACGGACGGTAACGACACCGTCTCTGGCAAGGTGGCCGGCGAGTTCCGGCAGGATGCCGTCCTTGCGCTCGCGCTCGCGATGCTGGGCGTTGCGATGTATATCTGGATCCGTTTCGAATGGCAGTTCGGCGTTGGCGCGCTGTTTGCTCTGTTCCATGACGTTTCGGTCACGCTGGGCATATTTGCGCTGTTCCAGCTTGAATTCAGTCTCCAGATCATTGCCGCGATCCTTGCTATCATCGGCTATTCGCTGAACGACACGATCGTCGTGTATGACCGCATTCGTGAAAACCTGAAGAAGTTCCGCAAGATGCCGCTGCCCGAATTGCTTGACTTGTCGGTCAATGAAACGCTCGCCCGGACTGTTATGACATCGCTTACGCTTCTGGTCGCGCTGTTGCCGCTGCTGCTGTTTGGCCCTGCCAGCCTGTTCGGACTGGTGCTCGCGATAACCGCAGGACTGTTTATCGGCACGTACTCCAGTGTCTATCTCGCAGCGCCGATGCTGATCTGGATGGGCGTTACCTCCGACAGCTTCGTGCCGAAAGAGACAGAGGCGGACATTCAGGAGCGCAAGGCGCGCGGCGAGGATGTGGGCGCTCAGGTCTGATCTGCGCGTTTAGCTTTCAATCAGGCCGCTGAAATAGGCGGCAAGTTCTGCAGCGTTGTTGTCCCAGCTGAACCGCTCGACAACCGCCGCGACTTCGCTTGGGCGGGGTGGGTTGTTGAGCACCGCGTTTACGTTGTCCGCTACCGCATCTGCCGTTCGTTCTTCCAGCAATCGGCCGGCGATCTCGCTTGTGATCAGCTCGCGCGCACCGCCGACATCGCAGGTGACGACCGGCGTACCGCAGGCGAGTGCCTCCACCCATGCATTGGCTAATCCCTCGTTCGATGTCGGCAGGACCATCACGTCAGCGGCCGAAAGCAAAAGGGGCAGTAAATCGTGGTCGACCGATCCGGTAAAGTGGGCCCTTTCCGCAACGCCGGTATTGCTTGCCAGTTCGCGCAGTTTTGCCTCGTCCTCGCCTTTGCCGACGAGGATGAGCTGTGCGCCGTCGATCTGGGGCAGGGCGCGGATCACAAATTCCTGCCCTTTCCGTTCAATCAGCGCGCCGACAGTGATAAGAAGTGGCGCGTTATCGGGCAGCGCAAAGCCCAGCGCTTGCCCCAGCTGCGCACGCAATTGCGTGTGGTCAAGGGGGCGAAAGCGGTCTCGGTCCAATCCGGTATAATGGATGGCAATCTTGTCCTGAGGCATTCCAAGCGCGACCATATCGCGCCGCAATGCCTCACTGACCGCCAAAAGCCCTGTGGCAGCCTTTGCGGCTTCGACCATTTGCTCACGCGCGAAGTCTTGCCCGCCCCAATAGGTGATGTCACTGCCCCGCGCTTTGATCGACAGCGGAAGGTCAAGCGCTTCTGCAACAAGCGCAGCGGCGGGGCCATCGGGAAAGAAGAACTGCGCATCAATCAGTTCAATCGGCTTCTCCGCATGAATACGCCTTGCGATCGGAATGACGGATTTGGCAATCGAGATCTTGTTGCGGCGAGAGCCGACCTTTGGGATCAGCGTAAAACGCGGGCGATGGACTTCCAGCCCCTGCTCAACAGCTGTGCCCGGCAGATTTGCCAGGGGTTTGTAGCGACCCATCACCACCGGCGGGAGGCCAATCGGATTGATCACTGTGACGCGCCAGTCGCCGCGTTTTGCCAGACCCTCAAGCGAGCGCGCCACAAATGTCCCGAAGCGCGGGTTCACCGCGTTGGGGTACAGCGTGCTGAGGCCAAGGACGTGTTTCAAAGCGCTCCTCTCAGGTTTTTGCCATCTGTCGGTTGAAAGCCGGTAAGATGACGGCAACAAACACGGTTAAGCGGCGCTCGCTCAAAGCGGGCGGACCAGCATCACCGCAACGGCAATCCAGGCCGGGTTATCAACCACCTGTTGTTTCTGGCCTGAACCGGGTGGCAACAAACCGACCAGCGTCTCACGCCGGTCGATCAGGCGCCCGAAAGCAAACCGGCCGCCAGGGCGGGGTACGAGGCAATCGCGGTTAATCGCGTCAGGTGCCTGTTCCGGGGCAAGCTGGCGCAACCATAGCATATCGCCAGGGCGGTATTCACCCACGCTTTCATTGATCGACAAAACCATATGCGGCTGGTCTGATGATTGCGCGGCAAGGTTCGTCGGCAAGACGGCTTCTCGCGGTTTCTCCAGTGCTTCCGCTCCGCCAGCTGCGAGAATGGCGACGACCTGTGCCTGAGCGTTAGCGTCAGAGCGGACGAGGCTCTCCGGGTCCACACCGAGCGCAGCGCCGATACGATCCATCCACTTGATCGAGAGATTGCGCATACCTGTTTCGAGGCGTCCAATCGTTTGGGCAGTGGTGGGCGGATTGCAGGCTTCGGCCAGCTCGGCAAGGGTCAGCCCCTTCGCCTTTCGAATATCGCGGATACGGTTGATCACGGGTTTTGCCTTTCAGAGGAACGCGCCAATCTGGTCATTTTCAACTTTCCTACAGTTTTGGCTCTATTGCAAGGGTGAGATAACCAAAATGGTTAATATAGGGAATGTTTATGCGAAAGCTGGTAGAGCGGGAATTGACGAGTGAGGGACCAAAGCGGGCAGGGGAGGTTCGCGGCAGCCGGCGTACGGTGACGGTCAATATCGGGGAAAGCCCGCTCGCATGGCTGCATTCGCGAGGACATTTGGATACGCGTCTGTTCGAAGCGGGAGAGATGCTGCGCCGCGATTATGAGCGCGCGCAGCTGTCCGCCAACCTCACCATGCGCTGGGATCCGGTACGTGTGAAAACGACGGGTGATCAGGGATTGTCAGCAACGGAAAAGCAGATTGCCGCCAAATCCCGTTTCGACGCGGCATTGGCCGAAGCAGGTAAGGGGTTACAGGACGTGCTTTGGCGGGTCGTGTGTGCCGGTGACGGCCTGCCTGAGACGGAAAAGGCGCTTGGCTGGCCAGTGCGAAGCGGAAAACTGGTTTTGAAACTCGCGCTGGAGAGGGTTGCCGATTTCTACCGGATCAGGTGAGATGCTCGGCTACCAGCTGCCGCAGCCTCGGTAGTACCTCACTCTCATACCAAGGGTTCTTCCCCATCCACATGCGCACGCGCCATGATGGATGGGGCAGCGGCACCAGCGGCGCAAATTCTGACCCGCGCTTGACGCGCTCGGTCAGCGAGAGCTTGCGGGCTTCAGGCAAATAATGCGCCTGCGCGTAGGCTCCGACCAGCAGAGTGAGTGGGTTTTTGGGCAATTGGTCGAGAATGGCCTGATGCCATTGTGGTGCGCATTCTTTGCGCGGCGGGGCGTCGCCGCTGCCAGATTTACCAGGGTAACAAAACCCCATCGGCATAAGCGCGATATTGTCCGGGTCATAGAATGCGGTTTTGTCGAGGCCGAGCCAGTCACGCAGGCGGTCACCGCTATCATCATCCCACGGTACGCCGCTGGCATGGACTTTAGTGCCGGGAGCCTGACCGATTATAAGTATGCGCGAGCGCGGTGAAAATTGCACGACAGGGCGCGGGCCGAGCGGCAGGTGATCAGCGCAGATCGTGCACGCCTTGATCGCACCATGCAGGTCAGATGCCCGCTGGTCACTCACGCCTCAATTCGCTCTGCAATCGCAAGCCAACGTTCTTCGGCGGCCTCCATTTCGGCCCTGGCGTTTTCGATACCCTTGGAAATAGTGGCAAACCGCTGCGGATCGGAAGTGTAGAGATCCGGATCGGCCAAGATCGCCTCCCCCTTGGAGATCGCGAGTTCCAGTTCCTCTATCCTTTCCGGCAGCAGTTCGTAATCCCTCTGGTCCTTGTAAGAGAGCTTATCCGATTTAGGGGCCGCCGGAGACGGTGAGGGTGAGGGTGAGGGGGCAGGCGCGCTCGTTTTGGTTTTGCCGACTACCGGTTTACGCCGCTTTGCTTCCCAATCCTCATATCCACCGGCGACAATATCGACCTTGCCCGAACCATCGAGGCCAAGTGTGATTGTCACGGTACGGTCCAGGAAGTCGCGGTCGTGGCTGACGATCAGGACAGTGCCGTCAAAATCTGCGATGACCTCTTGCAACAGGTCTAGTGTTTCGAGGTCGAGATCGTTGGTCGGTTCGTCCAGCACAAGCAGGTTGGCTGTCCGGGCGAATTCCCGCGCGAGAAGCAGGCGCGACCGCTCGCCTCCCGAAAGGATCCCGACTTTGGTATCGACAATTTTGGGGTCGAACAGGAAATCTTTCAGATACGCCTGCACGTGCTTGCGGTTGCCGCGAACATCAATCCAGTCGCCGCCTTCGGCGAGTATCTGACGCACGGTCGCATCGGGTTCAAGCAGCTTGCGCTGCTGATCGATCATCACACCAGAGAGCGTGCGGGCATGGGTAATTGTCCCGCTATCGGGCTCAAGCTCGCCGGTCAGCATCTTGAGCAAGGTTGTCTTGCCTGCTCCATTCGCGCCGACAATGCCGATGCGATCGCCATTCTGGATACGCAAGCTGAACGGCTTGATGATCGCGCGGTTATCGTAAGACTTGGCGATGTTCTCAGCTACAATCACCGACTTTGATTTGAAGTCTTCATCATTGGCCAGCTTGAGTTTCGCTTGCCCGCTGTCAGAGATCATCGCCGCGCGCGCCGCGCGCATCTGGTACAGCTTTTCCAGCCGTCCCTGATTGCGCTTGCGCCGCGCGGTTACGCCGCGTTCCAGCCAGTGCGCCTCCAGTTTGAGCTTAGCGTCCAGCTTTTCGGCAGCGCGCGCCTCTTCTGCGTAGACCTGCTCTTCCCAGGCCTCATATCCGCCAAAGCCAACCTCTTTTCGCCGCATGGTACCCCTGTCGAGCCACAGGGTCGCGCGCGTCAGCCGCTTGAGGAAAGTACGGTCGTGGCTGATGGTTATGAAAGCGCCCTTGTAACGCGTCAGCCAATCCTCCAGCCAATCGATCGCGGCAAGATCGAGGTGGTTGGTTGGCTCATCAAGAAGGAGAAGATCAGGTTCCTGTGCAAGCGCCCGGGCAATCGCTGCGCGTCGTCTCTCTCCGCCACTCGCCGTGCTGGCTTCGCGGGCCATATCAATGCCAAGCTGGCCGGCAATGGCTTCGACCTCATGTTCTGCCGGCGCGTCTTCGCCTGCGAGCGCGAAATCCATCAGCGAAGAATAGCTGGAAAAATCAGGCTCCTGCTCGAGAAACACGATCCGTGTTCCCGGCTTTACCCGACGCTTGCCGCGATCAAGCTCTATCCGATCGTCGATGATGCGCAGCAAGGTCGTTTTGCCAGCGCCATTGCGCCCGATCAGCGCCAACCGATCACGCGGAGCAACATGAAGGTCCATCGGATCAACATCCGGGCCACCAAACAGCCAGCGACCGCCCTGTTGGAGACCAATGCCTTCGAGGCTGAGGATAGGAGGCTGTGCCATAGGCGGCGGCAGTTAGGCGCTGTTCAATCGCCCTGCAAGGCCGCTCTGCTACTCCTGTGCGGCTTTCTGCTCTTGGACCATCTGCGCCACATCTTCCAGCAGCTTGGGCGCGTCGAAGACGATCCCGTCCTTGATAGTCCAGCGAACACCGCCCACGGTTTCAAGCTGGTTGGTCTCGCGATTGAGCCGGGTGTGGCCTGTGCCATACAGCACTTTAAGGTTGGCGAGCGGATTTGCCGGCACGATCACCAGGTCGGCCAGTTTGCCAGGTCTGATCGAACCCATCGGAGCATCGAGGCCTTTGGGATCGTATAACTCCTGGGCGCCGTCGATGGTCGCGGCGCGGATTACTTCCAGCGGGGTCAGGCCCGCCTCGCGCAACATTTCCAGCTCGCCAATATAGGCAAAGCCCCATGTCTGGTAGATATAGCCAGGATCGGAGCCCGCCGTGACGCGGCCGCCGCGGTTTTTGAACTCGCGCGTCAGATCGAACCACTTGCGATAGAAACGTCGCCATGCAGCTTCATCCTCGCTGGTCCAATCGTGATAGTAACTCCCATGATTGGTTAGGCTTGGTGCGTAGAAGCCCATCAGCGACGGCAGAGTGTATCTGTCGTGCCATTCCAGATTGCGAGCTTTCATCACATCGCGGCTGGCGGAATAGATGTTGAACGTGGGGCTTAGAGTTACGTCATTGTCTATCAGGTGATCGATGTAGGCGTCCCATTCCTCACTGCCGGGCTCACCCACCTGTTCGGCAAGCCGGGCGACCCACGCAAAGCGCGATTGTTCGTCCAGGTAATTGTAATCGGGCGGATATTGCGGGAGCGCACTGCTATCCAGCAGACTTTCGAAATGGCCATAAAAGTGGGTAACGCCGTCGAGCCCCAGCCCGGTTGCGGTCCTCGCGTTCACCTGGGCGACGCCGCGCTGGCCGAGATGCGCCACCGTTCCAAGGCCTTGTTTATCAGATTCGTCCAGAATGGCCGCCAGTGTTGCCGGGTCTTCATTGTTGAAAAACTTGATCCCGTCATAGCCGCGCTGTTTGATAAACCGCACCCATTCGCGGCCTTTCTGCGGAGAGTTGACCGCGCCATTTGGCCAAATGTCTCCAGGCACCGCGTAGGCAAACAGACGCGGAGCCGTGATCGTGTTGGCGGCGCTGCGCTGCTTCTGCTCCACGGATCGGTCGTTCGGGCCAAAACCAAAGCCGACGCCGCGCACGCTGGTTACTCCATGGGCGAGCCACAGCTTGAAACCGTATGAGGGTTGGGGCGCTTTTGCCGGATCGCCATTATGACCGTGCACATCGACAAAGCCGGGAAGCACATACATGCCGCGCGCCTCGATCACCCGGTCTGCCGATACATCGGAGCCGCCGCCGCGAACGATCGCAGCAATCCGATTGTTTTTGACGATGATATCGACAGGGCCTTCAGGGGGGGCGCCTGTTCCATCGATCATTGTGGCACCGCGGATCAGCAATGTCTCGAAGGGGCCTTCGCCTTCGCCTGTTGGCCTTTCCGGCACCCGCTCCATCTGCTGCGCCACTGCGGGCGAATTAAGCACACAAGCAACCGCAAGTGCGGTCGCGGCGTAAAATGATCTCAGCATCGGCGTCTCCCTGTTGGTCGCAGTCCTAAACGCTTGGTTGAAAAATGCACGTGTATCCGGTTCAATCGGTCTGTTCAGTTGGGCGAAATACTGTTCCAGCAAAGGTCGCATGAATAGGAGAACCACCATGAAATTCCTGATTGCCCCAGCACTCTTGGCTGCATCCGCCATTGCAGCGGCGCCCGTTGCTGCTGCCACGGTAGAGATTGACGCCAATGGCCCGGTAATCGAGCTCTCCGTGTTCGAAAGCGTAACCACCGCACCTGATATGGCCACCATCGGCGCAGGGGTCTCGACCGAGGCACAGACAGCGGTCGAGGCGCTGCGCCAGAATTCGGCCGAGATGAAAAAGGTCATCGACCGGATCAAGTCGCTCGGCATTGATGAAAAAGACATCCAGACCACGGGCATCAATCTCAACGCGCGCTACGATTACAACCGCCAGACGCAGCAACAGGTGTTTCGCGGATATCAGGTTTCGAACCGTGTCAGCGTGAAATTGCGCGAAATTGAGGCGACAGGACGAGTGCTTGATGCGCTCGTTTCTGCCGGAGCCACAGACCTTTCGGGCCCCAGCTTTTCAATCGAAGATGATGAAGGCGCCAAGGATGAAGCGCGTAAGCGCGGGATTGTGCGCGCGAAAGAGCGCGCTGAATCTTATGCCGCCATGTTCGGATATGATGCGATCAGGGTGCTGTCGGTGTCAGAGGCGATTCAGGGGCGCGGCCCAATGCCGCAAATGGCCATGCGTGCAGAGGCTGCTGACGCGATTACCCTTACCGCCGCACCGGTTCAGCCGGGCCAGGTTAGCACAGGTGTCAGCCTGACGATCAAATACGAGATGGTGAATTCGTCTGACGATTGATTACAACGCTGAACAGCTGGCAACGCCATCATTCAGAACTTGTTCAATGCGCGCTACGTAGGCATGACGGCAACATGAAGAGATCCTACGCCTTTCTTGCCGCCGCTTCACTGGCCCTGCTTGCTACGGCGCCAGCGGTGTCTGCCGCTGGCTCCGGCGTGCAAGAGCAATCGCGCAGCGATCAAGGTGAGGCGCGCAAAGAGATGAAAGCCGGAAATCAGCTTTCTCTTCGCGAGATCGAGCGCCGGATTTTGCCTCGGATGCGCGGGAGTGAATATCTCGGGCCGGCTTATGATGCCACCGCGCGTGCGTACCGGCTGAAGTTCATCAAGGAAGGCCGCGTGACATATGTTGATGTCGATGCGCGCAGCGGCCGGATCATCAACCGGTCGCGTTGAACTCCATTCGCTCAAAAACTCGCCAGTGGACAGCAAGCGCCCTTAACTATGCGGTTTGCTTGACCTCTCTCGCTCAAGAGACCACTTAACCGACAACCCATTTGCATGAAATTGGTGGACTATGCGCATACTGATTGTCGAAGACGAACCCACGCTGGGACAACAGCTCAAATCGACGCTGGAGCAGAACGGCTATGCTGTCGATCTGTCGACCGATGGTGAGGACGGCCATTTTCTTGGTAGTACAGAGGAATACGATGCCTGCATACTTGATCTCGGCCTGCCCGAGATTGACGGACTGTCTGTGCTCGGCATGTGGCGCAAAGAAGGGCGCGATTTTCCAGTCCTAGTCCTGACGGCTCGCGATAGCTGGTCTGATAAGGTCGCAGGGCTTGATGCAGGTGCCGACGATTATCTGGCCAAACCGTTTCAGACCGAAGAGCTGATTGCACGCCTGCGCGCTCTTATCCGCCGTGCATCAGGCAACACGTCTTCTGAGCTTACGGCTGGCAATGTCCGGCTCGATACACGATCGGGCAGAGTAACGCTCGCCGGTGAGCCGGTGAAGCTGACGGCGCAGGAATATAAATTGCTCAGCTATCTGATGCACCACAAAGGCAAGGTGGTCAGTCGTACTGAGTTAATCGAGCATATCTATGATCAGGACTTCGACCGCGATTCGAACACGATCGAAGTGTTCGTCACCCGCATCCGCAAGAAACTTGGCGCAGAGGTAATCACTACGATCCGTGGCCTCGGTTACAGCCTCGACGACCCAGCAGACGCGCCAAGAGCTTAAAGCCGCGTCGGAGCTGAACAGCGTCCCTGAAGCAGCGCCGGAAGGCGGTGCGATGGCGGGCGCTGCTCCTGACAAGCCGCGTGGCAGCCTCGCCCGGCGTATGGGCCTTATCGCGGCTGGCTGGATCACGGTTTTGCTCTTGGGCGGGGGCATCGCCCTGGATCGCACTCTTACGGGACAGGTTGAGCGCAATTTCGATGAGCAGCTCGAATACCAGCTGACGGCCATGATTGCATCTGCGGAGATCGATCCGGCCGGTGAAGTCTGGTTTTACCGTGTGCTAGGCGATCAGCGCTTTCTTGAACCGGGTAGCGGTCTGTATTGGCAGATCAGCGGTGGAGATTTCGATCCCTGGCCCTCGCGCAGCCTTTGGGATCGAACGCTTCAGCTGCAGGGCGCGACTGATTCAGGCGCGCATTTCGACAGCGAAGTGCACTTCTACAATTCTGATCAATTTGTTGACGAGCCACTGCGCATTGCCGAACGCACAGTGATCCTGCCGGGTAGTGAGACCAAGTGGACCTTTGCCGTCGCTAGTGCCACCGAAGAGGTCGACGCCCAGTTGCAGCAGGTTCGCTTCATTCTGATATGGTCATTCGCAGTCCTGGGCCTTGGCCTGATTGTCATGGCGCTCCTGCAGATCCGATACGGTCTCTCGCCGCTTCGCCGCGTTCGGGCCGCAATCTCGCGCCTTCGGTCAAGCGGCGAAAACCGTATCACCGAACCTTTGCCAAGCGAGGTGCAGCCTCTGGTCGAAGAGCTGAACGGTTTGCTCGCCCACTCGGAAAAACAGGCAGAAGAGGCCCGGATGCATGCTGGCAATCTGGCCCATGCGCTCAAGACGCCGCTCACGGTTCTGACCAACGCGGCGACCGCGCAGG